>JBOFLS010000106.1:0-3342 GCA_051657985.1 Sphingorhabdus sp.
GCGATCTGGTGGTCGGGGTCTGGATCGGCAACGATGACAACACGCCGCTTAAGAACATAACCGGCGGCGGCCTGCCGGCGCGTATCTGGCGCGATTTCATGAGCCAGGCGGTCAAGGGGGCAGGCCCGCGGCCCAAGCCAAAACCGGTTGTGGCGCCCGATCCAGCAGGCCCTGTGGAACCGCTCGACCTGCCCGAGATCCCTGAAATCCCGATTGATATCCGCACGCCCGATGTGCGCATCGATCCGGACAAGGGTGTGACCGTCAGCGGAGAAATCGAGGGCGTGCCGCTTGATTTGACGATCGACAAGAACGGCGTGGATTTGCGAGAGCGTGAAGAGCGACGATAAAAGTCACGCGCAGTGCAATTGATCCCCATCCCTTTTTATGGTCGATAGGCGCGGGGCCTAATCAGGAGATTCGTGCGTGCGGCAAATATCGGGCTGGTTCCTATTTCTCCTTTTCGCTTTCGTGGCCGTTTCGCCAGGCCAGGCCGATCCCGAAGATATTGCCGCCGCCAGTCGCAGTGTGGTTCGCATTGTCATCTTCCCGGCAGCCGGAGGCGACACGCCCATCGGCCATGGTTCGGGCATTGTTGTTTCCCCATCGCGCATCCTGACCAATGCGCATGTCGTCGACGAGGATATGTATGAAGGCGCCATCCGGGTTGTCGTCGTCCCTTCGGAAGGGGGCGGGGCGCTTGGGGCGGAGGTTCTTGATCGTTCGCCAAGCAACGATCTGGCACTGGTAGGGCTGAACAATGGCAAACGACTGCCACCTGCCACTTTCTTTACCGGTCCCGTAGGTGACGGCGCCGATGTGTTTGCGATCGGTTATCCCGGCGGGGTTGATATCGCGCAAGGACTGAACCTGGACGATATGCTGCGTTCCCAGGTCCCTGTAAAAACACGCGGTAACGTATCGGCGGGCCGTTCGGCAAAAGGTTTTGAAACGTTACTGCATACCGCCGCAATCGGCAGCGGAAACAGTGGCGGACCATTGGTCGATGCCTGCGGGCGGGTATTAGGGGTCAACAGTTTCGGAACCGTTTCCAATGGCGGCGATGCCGAATTCTTTTTCGCCATCGCCCAGCGCGAAGCCGTCAATTTTCTGCGCAACAATAATATTTCTGTTCGCACCGTCGATGTTCCCTGTCTGTCACGCGCTGAAATGAGCCGTGCCGAAGCCGAACGCGCCGCAGCTGAAAAAGCCAGGATTGAAGAAGAAAACCGCCTTACCGAAGCAGCACGTACGAAAAGCTTTGCCGAGGCTCGGCGCAAGGCGGAATATACAATCATCGAGTCGCGCGATAATCGGATGATGCTATCGGTGGTTTTAATTCTGCTGTCGTTGGGGGCGGCGGGGGCGGGCTGGCAGCTGCTTGAACGTGAGCGGCGCGACCATGCGAAGCTGGCTGGTATAGCCGGAGGAACGTTACTGGTCGCGGCGCTGCTAACCTGGCTCACACGGCCCGGTTTTGCTGAAGTCGATGAACTCACGCGCGCTTCGCTTTCCGGCAAAGAAGACCCCGCCGCACCGGCCAAGGCCGCTGCCGAAGGCAAGCTGACCTGTGTGATCGACCGCAGCCGCAGCCGTATTACCGTTTCCGATACCGCCGATGTGCCTTTTGAATGGAAAGCGAACGGCTGTGTGAACGGACGCACCCAATATGCCGAGGATGGCGGTGTATGGACGCGCACTTTTGTACCAAGCAACGAAGCGCAGGTTTCAATCACCGTTTTCGATCCGAAGACCAGCACCTATCGGATCGAACGTCATTTGCTGGGCGAAGAAGCCATGACGAAAGCGCGGGCCGCGCGGAGCCAATATGATGTGAAAAGCTGCTCTGCCGATCCTGCTGTTCTCGAAAAGGTAAGTGCGATGAACAATGCCGTGCGCGAATTGTTGCCGGCTCAGGCGAATGAGGTGCTGATTTACAGGTGTAAATGACATAAAAGTCCCTCCCCTTAGGAGGGTGGGGCTTGTTGACACAAGGCTGCACCTCAGATCCCCACCCTGCTGACACTCCCCCTAAAGGAGAGGGGATGAATGGTACTTCCCACCTTCACCCTTCCCCGCTAACCACCGACTCACCATGGCCGAAAACTCTCCCCTGGAAAATTTCAAACAGGTCCTAACCGGCACAGCCCGTGCGATTGCGCATGAGCCGGAGGTTGAGCTTGCCTTTACGGCTGATGTGCCGACGCAATCGGGCAAGAATTTTCGCGTACCGATGCCAGGCCGATCGCTGCCACCCGAACAGATTGCCGAAGCCCGGGGCTTTGCCGATAGTTTTGCTCTGCGCCTGAAATATCATGATGTCGGCCGTCACGCCGCCCTTCGCCCGCATGAAGCCATTGCCGGGGCTGCCTTCGATGCGATCGAGGCCGCACGTGTCGAGGCACTCGGTTCGCGCGCGATGGATGGCGTAAAAGGCAATCTCACCCATTCGCTGGAAATGCGGCTGAGGACCGACCCCATCACCCGCGCCCAAGGTTCGGACGAGGTGCCGATTTCAACCGCGCTGTCGCTGATGGTACGCGAACGGCTGACCGGTCAGGCCGTGCCCGATATTGCCGCGCCGGGTGTCGACATGGTGCGAGCATGGATCGAGGAGAAAGCCGGCGGCGATCTGGATGCGCTGGGGCTTGCGCTCGACGATCAGGCAGCTTTTGCATCGCTTGCACAAACCATGCTCCAGCATCTGAACCTGACCGAAGGCGAAATCGAACCCAATGAAGCCGATGAAGGCGGGGATGATTCCGACGAGGAGCAGGAACAGGAAGGCGAAAGCGATGATGAGGGCCAGGGCGAGGCTGGCCAGGCCGAAGCTCGCGCCGAACCGCAACAGGGCGAAGGCGAAGAGAGCCAGGCCGATTACGACCAATCGGAGATGGACGATATCGACGACGGCGACGGCGAGATGAGCGAAGACGGGATGCAGCCCGTCAACCCGCAACGCCGCAACTGGGATCATCTGCCGCAGTCCGACTACAAGAGTTGGACTGTCAAATATGACGAGGTCGTCGGCGCAACCGACCTGGCCGATGAGGAGGAACTGAACCGCCTGCGCGCCTATCTGGATCAGCAGCTTGCCGGGTTGCAGGGCGCAGTCACGCGGCTGGCCAACCGGTTGCAACGCCGCCTGATGGCGCAGCAGAACCGCAGCTGGGATTTCGACCAGGAAGAGGGCATGCTCGATGCCGCCCGGCTCGCCCGCGTGGTGGTATCACCAGGGCATTCGCTGTCTTACAAGATCGAGCGCGAGACCAAGTTCCGCGATACGGTGGTCACGCTCCTCATCGATAATAGCGGTTCGATGCGCGGCCGCCCGATCAGCAT
>JBOFLS010000107.1:0-14235 GCA_051657985.1 Sphingorhabdus sp.
CCCATTTTTGCACAGTGGCCGAAGGTGGATGGAGCGCGACGCCGCCGGGGGTGCCGGTGGCGATCAGGTCACCCGCGTTCAGATCCATGATTTCGGAAAGCTCGGTGATTGTTGCGGGCGGGGCAAAGATCATGTCGCCAGCATAGTCGCGTTGGCGCACTTCACCATCGACCTTCAGCATCAGCAGCAGATCCTTGATCCGCATGGCCTCGCCCTTATCGATCAGCACCAGCCAAGGGCCGACGGGGCCAAAGGTGCGATAGCTTTTGGCTTTGTGGAACTGCTCATGGCTGATCTGCACATCACGCGCCGAGACATCGTTGACGATGACAAGACCGCCCACCCATTCGCCAAGACTTTCAGGCGTGACCTTTACCGGCCCCGAAAACCCTTTGCGCAAAACAAGCCCGAGCTCGATCTCATAATCGAGCAGCAGCACATGTTTGGGCTTCACGATATCGGTGTTAGCGGGTGCGATGCAGGAAGAGGCTTTGCGGAAGAAGACATTGTTGACGACGCTGGCGGGATCGCGCCCCACTTCGCGGACATGGTTGGCATAGTTGGTTGCCTGGCAGACGAACTCGGCATCCTGCGTAACCGGGCTGAGCCATTTGGCGGAATCAATATCGATCGCCTTGCCCTTTGGCGTTTTGGCGAGCGCTTCAGCTGCTTCTACTCCACCCTGTTCGAAAAAGGCTCTTGTGGTCGGATAGTTTCCGGCTAACGGCAGCAAGCCCGCGTCGGTTTCCACCGCCCATATCGGTCTTCCATCAATCTCCAGCCGCGCAACACGGGTCGCCATTTCATTCCCCTTTATGAGTTGTTTATAGACGCGCGAAAATTGGCATGTGCTTGCCGCTATCCGGTCCGATTTCGGCCGCGGCCAGTTTGTTGGTAAGCGTGTTCATCGCCAGAATGACGTCCCTGTGCGCTTGCGGATTGGCCGCGAGGTTGTTGGTCTCCCCAGGATCGGTGATCAGGTCGTACAGTTCGAGATCGTTGGTTTTTGTCAGCTCTTCCCATGTCTGCGGGCGCTGGTGATCATGCGCATTGAAATAGCGCGCGAATTTGTAGCGTCCGTTGGAGCTGCCGCGCATCAACCCACGCTTCCAGGTATTTTCGCGCAACATCGACATAAGCTCCACTGTCCGGCTGGCAGCGTTCTTCTTGCGAGCCTCGCCAAAGCGTGCGAGCGACTGGTGGTTGAGATAGGCAAAGCTGGTCCAATGATAGAGTATTCCATCATCACCGCGCGGCGCGGCATTGCCAACTCTGTCGACAAGGTCCGAATAATCACGCCCCACGACCGACGGCAATTGCGCCTTGAGATCGTCGGGCTCGATCCCGGCAAAGGCCATTAGCGTCGGGGCCAAGTCGATATGCGTTACCAGCGCGTCAGTCTTTACCGCTTTTGGCCCATCGGGATGCACAATGGTCAGCGGCACGCGCACCGACTCGCGAATGGGCGAGGTCCCCTTGCCGCGCAAACCGTGAGTGCCAAGGATTTCGCCATGATCGGAGGTGAAGACAATGATTGTTCGCTCCAACTCACCCGAACTGCGCAAGCCTTCGATCAGCCGCATCAGATGCCGGTCGCAATCGCGCGTGCAGTTCCAGTAATAATTCTGCATCTCGCGCCCGGCATCGAGATCGTCATAGGTTAAGGCCCCCATCGAACCCTCAAAGGTTTTGCCGAATTCGGAGACGGCATCGGGCCGTTTGCCAAAAGTCGCGGGGCCGTAATTGCTGGTCAGTTCATAGCCCAGATCCTCTTGGTATATGGGATCCTCAGGCGGTCTGGAATTTTTGTCAGGGAAATCGATGATCCGCGATTTCGTCATCGCGTCGCCTGATGTGTAATACATGATGTCGTGTGGATTGACGAGATTTACTGCCTGAAACCAGGGTTTATCGCCACCCTTATTCCGATCGACAAAACGCAGCGCCTGATCGACGGTGCGTTTGTCATAAAGATAGCCCGCAAGCGGCCCGTCCAGTTCGGATGCCGCCTCGGTATCGATAAAGCCATAGCTTTTGATTTCGGCATTTGAGCTGGCCGAGCTCTTTGACGGTTCCTGTTCGTCCAGCATACTTAGATGCCATTTGCCGGCATAGCCGGTAACATAGCCCGCATCGAGCATCATGCTGCCAAGCGTCGGGATATCGGGTCTGAGCGGTGAGGCATAAGGCAGCGGCACATTGTCCCACAGCATATTGGTGGGCGAATGCGCGCCGGTATAGATCACGCCGCGCGCAGTCGAGCAAATTGGCGTAGGCGTTTGCGCCTGCGTAAAAGTCACGCCATTTTCGCGAAGCCAGGCGCGCGCGGGTGTATGCTTGTCGATAAATCCCGCTGGATAAAGATCCCAGGCAAATTCCTGATCGCTGACAACCAGCAGGATGTTGTGCCTTTTGCTTTGCGGTTGCGCAAAGCGAGCCCTGGGGCGCACGCCGGGTTGCCTTGACCACCAGGTAGCAGCTCCGGCTCCTACAAATGCAGCCCCACCCAGAAGCATCCATTGGCGTCGTGACAGGCTCATTTCCTCTCTCCTCACCCCTGCATCCATTTAACGAATGAGAGGAATCTCATTCGTTAAATGGATGCGAAATGTCATATTGTAAAGGCTGCATTTCGCTGATATGAGAGATGTCTCATTTTACTGCAGGATACCACCGATGAACGAGCTGAGCATGGATTTTTCGATCGATGCCAAAACGCTTTTTGGGATGCTGGTGCGTTTTCTGATTCTCGGGCTTCTGTTCACTGTGGTGCAGACTCTGCTCGCATTGCTACCCAAACAACGGCCTGAAGGCGCAAGTGCTTGGGCTGTTTTCAAAAACTTCGTCACTGGTCGCTATCTGATCCACGAGCAACGGATTTTCCGGCGCGGCTTTGCGGTCGACATGCTGCATTTCTTCGTTACGCGACTGGCGGTTAACGCTGGGATCGCCGGAACCGCGGCGGTTGCTTATTATTGGGCGTTGCATGCCCCGGTTATGCAACCCGCGCGCGAATTTATCGGCGGCCTGCCCAAATGGATAAGTGCGCCTATCGGGCTGTTCCTGATCCTGTGTTCGGACTATTGGGATCACCGTACCGCGCATACCTGGCGCTGGCGCTGGCGTTTCCATGCGATCCACCACACCAGCCAGCAACTCGACTGGCTTGCCTCGGTGCGTTTGCATCCCATCGACCAGATCATTCACCGCTTTGTAGGCTTTGTGCCGGTGCTGATGCTGGGCTTCCCGATCATGGAAACCTTCGGCATCGTGTTCGGCGTGATGGGGTTTGTGGCCATATTTGATCACAGCAACGTTCGCGTCACCTTCCCGGCTTGGATCGATCGGGTGATCGCGACACCGCATTATCATCACTGGCACCATGCGATGAAGCCGATGGACAAGAATTTCGGCGCGATGTCGCCGCTGATGGATCAGATTTTCGGCACCTATTATGTCCCCAAGGGCCGCTATCCCGACACCTATGGCATCCCCTATGAGATTGGCGAGAACTGGATTGACCACATGCTGACGCCTTTTGGCTACAAGCGCGTCTGGGCCAACGCTTGGAGAGCGCCAGCCAGCCCGGAACAACCGCCCGCGCTGGTGCCGGCAGAATAGGCCGAGATCAGCCTACCCGTTTTCGGGCCTTGGCCACCTCCGCCTTGCTCAGCGCGCCGTCGCTGTCGCCATCCAGGCGGCTCCAGGCCTTGGGCTTGTGATTGACGAATTCGGCTTGGGAGATTTTGCCGTCCTTATTGCTATCCAGTTCGGACAACAGCTTGCCTCGCTGATCGGCCGTTTCGGCGGCAACCGACAAATCCAGAAAACCGTCCTTGCGCTTGATCCTGTTGAACTGCGTCTGCCGCATCGTCTTGAACTCGGCAAAAGTCGTCTTCCCGTCTCCGTTGCTGTCCGCCTTGCCGATTGCATCGAGCGTTTCTTTTGCCCGCTGCCTGTCCATCTGTGCCAGCGCCGAGGTTGCTGGAATGGCCAGCAGGATCAACAATGTCGCAAACCCGGTTTTCACAATTCATCTCCTTCATTCTGTTTTTCAGGCAGGCCCCAAAAGCGATAGGCCGTCATCCACCAGCAAAGTCGTTCCCGTCATGTGCATGAAATCGTCGCTCGACATCGCGACGATGGAAGCGGCGATCTCCTTTGGCTGTGCTGCGCGTTGCAGCGGAACGATCTCTGCGACCCCCACGCGCACGGCATTGGCGCGCTCCTCGCCTGCGCCCTTGGTGAACCAGGGTGTGTCGATATAACCGGGGCATATCGCATTGACCCGTGCGGCGGGGGCTAGAACGCGGGCCAGCGCCAGCGTCATATTGTTAAGCGCCGCCTTGCTGGCCGAATAGGCAATCGACGAGCCATTGGCCAACAGGCCCGCGACCGACGATACCATCACAACCGAACGCGGTGTTTCCGCGATTGTGTAGGCCGCTTCCAGCAAGGGTTTCATCGCACGCGTCAGCTGATAGGGTGCAATGAGGTTGACGGCAAAAATCCGTTCGAAATCGGCGGCATCAAGACCATCGAGATTGCTGTGTTGCACATGTTTTGTAACACCTGCGTTGTTGACCAGCACATCGACCTGGCCCCATATCGCCGCGGCTTCGGCGAGCGCCTTGCAATCCCCATCGGTCGAAACATCGCCCTGAACCAGCATCGCGCGCTGTCCTTGGGCTTTGGCCCTTGCAACCAGCGTGTCGAGTTCTCCTTTGTCTGACCGATAGTTCAGAATGACATCCGCACCGGAATCGACAAACAGCGATGCAATCTCAAATCCCAGCCCCGATGCCGCGCCGGTGATGACGGCAACTTGGTTCTGGAAAGGCAGAGTGCGGTTGGTCATTGTCTCTCCAGTCAAATAATCTTTGCATAAAATGAGACATCTCTCATATATAGGCAATTACTACGCTACAATCAAAATCGAACCGACGGCTTGATAGGGCAGGACATGGCAGACGCAGTCGCGCAAATCGCGGAAATCTTCGAAGACTTGCAACCGCAGGACGTGAAAGCCATCATCCGGCCGGAGCCGCTGCTGAAAGCGGTCTCCCTTGCCTGGCTGCGATTCGAGCGGCCCGATCTCGATCGACAGCGACGCTTTCTTGATGATTTCGGGATCCGGATTGCACACCGGGATAGCGACAATCTTTATGGCCGCGGTACCGGCCCAGCCCCCTGGTTCTACCACGCGCGTAAAGGGCCAAAGGCGCGCTTTCTCGGCATGGGTTTTGAGCTGGCGTCCGAAAACGACCTTAAGATTGCGGCGGGTTTTGAAGCCGCGGGTGCGATACAGCCGGTGGAGGGCCCAGGCGGCGGCCAATTTGTGCGCGTGGTCAATCCGGACGGTGTGGAGGTGGACTTTGTGTGGGGGCGCGAGAAGGCGAAGCTGGAGAACGAAGGAAGCGACCGGTCCTTTCCTTCTGTGCGCGCAAACAACTCCGTCCGTCCGCCACTCGAACCCGCGCCGGTCACCGCCTTGGGTCATGTGGTCATCCAGTGTACCGATTTCGACCGGACGATCGACTGGTATATGCGCCATGTGGGAATCATCCCAAGCGATGCCCAGGTGCTGGCCGATGGCAGCGTCAATCTGGCCTTTTGCCGCCTCGATCTGGGCGATACGCCTTCGGACCATCATACGCTGGCGATCGCAGGCGGCATCGGCAGCCTCTATATGCACAGCGCCTATGACGTGCCCAATGCCGATGCGGTCGGTCAGGGTCAGCAGGTGCTGAAGGCTGGCGGCTGGAAACATGGCTGGGGTATCGGGCGGCATTATTATGGCAGCCAGATTTTCGATTACTGGCGCGACCCCTATGGCGCGCTGATGGAGCATTATACCGACGGCGACAAATGGGACGCGCACCAGCCGACCCGCTATTCGCGCTTTACCCGTGGCAGCACTTGGATGTGGGGGCAGGACCAGCCCAAGGACTTCGAAGGCGTCGGGCCAGGCGCGATCCTGATGATGCTCAAAAACCTGTGGGCCGGGAAGATCAAATGGTCGCGGATCAAGCTGGTGCTTGCCTCATTGAAGCCGGAACCGCGGCCCTGGATGAAATAGCGGGCTTTTAAGGACGCTGACGCCAATACTGCATTCTTTCGGATTTTAGATTGGCGTATTTACAGCAGTGTTTCCTTATATTGATTTGCGTCGATAATATGTCGAACAGCTGCTGCGCTTATTTGTACCTACAATGTTGCGCAATCGAGGCCGATGTTTGGAACTTCGATCCACTCACAAACTTCCGCTACGATTTTTGCGAAAGGCGTTCTAAAGCGCTGTGCATATCCGTTTGAGAGGAAGACCATGATCCGTCTGCGCTATAATCTGGCTGCTTCAATGTTCACCATCGCCCTTGGCCTTTCAACTTCTGCGCTGGCCGAGGAAGGCATGTGGATGCCAAGCCAGATGGAGGAAATTGCGGTCCAAATGAAAAAGGCCGGGGCACAACTTCCGCCCGAGCAGCTTGCCGATCTTTCCAAGGCACCAATGAATGCGATTGTATCGCTAGGCGGCTGTTCCGCGTCCTTCATGTCGCCTGAAGGATTAGTCGTTTCCAATCATCACTGTGTTTACGGATCCATCCAATATAATTCGAAGCCAGATCGGGATCTTCTGACCAACGGTTTCCTGGCGAAGACTAAGGCGGATGAGCTACCAGCAGCCCCCGGAAGCCGCATCTTTGTGATCGAAGATTTGCGCAACGTAACGGCCGATATGCTGAAAGGCCTTCGGCCCAATATGACGGGCCGGACGCGTTTTGATGTATTGGATGTCAATCGCAAACGCTTGATCGCCGATTGCGAAAAGCTCGCCAATCGGCGCTGCGATGTGCGAGCCTATTTCAATGGCGAACGCTATTTTTTGCAGCAGCAGCTTGAGATCAAAGACGTTCGCCTCGCCTATGCGCCAGCCGGTGGGATCGGCAATTTCGGCGGCGAGACCGACAATTGGCAATGGCCACGCCACACTGGCGATTTCGGCTTTTATCGAGCCTATGTCGCGCCCGACGGCAGTTCCGCCCCATATGCCAAGGAAAACGTCCCCTATAAGCCCAAGAGCTGGCTGAAGCTTGCAAAAGATAGCCTGAAAGAAGGCGATTTCGTGATGCTGGCGGGCTTCCCGGGCAATACGGATCGGTGGCGGACCGTTGCGGAAACCAAGACGACCTTCAATCAAGCCTATCCGCTGACGCAAAAGATGCTGTCCGACTATTCGGATCTCGTCAACCGATTGACCGCTGGTGATCAAAGCACGCAGATCAAATATGCTAACAGCGTAAAAGGCGCGGATAACACAAAGAAGAATCTGCTGGGTAAGATGGCAGGAGCGGATGCAATCAGTCTTATACAAAAGAAGGAAGCGGATGATGCGGCCTTCCGCACCTGGGTGAACGGGGAGGCCAAACGCGTAAAGCAATATGGCCCAGCGCTTGCGACTTTGGACGCATTGATTGCCGAGGCAGGTAAGCGCGAAGTGGCCGATATCAAAACCGGGCAGATGGGCCGCGTGCAAATGTTAAGCGCGGCTTCGACACTTTACCGCTGGGCCAAAGAGCGCGCCAAGCCCGATGTCCAGCGCGAAGCCGGTTTCCAGGATCGTGATCGCTTGCCCGTGACCGAGCGGATGAAACAGATCGAGCGGCGCTTCGATGCCGGGGTCGACCGCAGGATCATGGAATGGGCGCTCGAGCATTATCGAGGCGTCGCCAGCGCCGACCGCAACGAAGCGTTGCTGGCAAAGATCGATGCAATCGGTCTCGACAGACTTTATGCTGAAACCAAGCTAGGCGATACAGCCATGCGTATCGCATGGATGGATAAGAGTGCAGCCGAGTTCGAAGCCTCGAACGATCCCTTCATCCAGCTTGCGGTCGCCGCTTTCCCTTATAGCCAAAAGCGTCTGGATGAGGCCAAGGAAATGTCCGGCAAGCTTAATGCGGCTTGGCGGACAGTCATGGCCGGGCAGCTTGAATTTGCGAAAGTACAAGGCAAGCCTGCCTATCCTGATGCCAATGGTTCGCTTCGGATTACTTATGGCAAAGTCGCTGGCCGGGTTCAGGACGGCATGGCATGGGGCGCCTTTACAACAGCAGAAGGCATGGTAGCCAAACAGCGCGGACGCGGCGAATTCAATGCGCCGGCCAAAGCTGTCGATCTGGTGAAAGCCAAGGATTATGGCCGCTACGTTTCGCCAGAACTTGGTACCTTGCCGGTCAATTATCTGACGACTGTGGATATCACCGGTGGCAATTCCGGATCAGCAACACTCAACGCCAAGGGCGAGCTTGTTGGCTTGGCTTTTGATGGTACATTGGATGGCGTGATTTCCGATTGGCGGTTCGAGCCGGAACTCATCCGCACCATCCATGTCGACCACCGCTATATGATGTGGATAATGGACAAAGTGGATGGCGCGGACAATTTGCTGAAGGAAATGGACTTGGCGCTTTAATCGAGCGCTAAGTTATTGATAATATTATCCTAAATATGGAATCGCTTGTACGTAGCCAAGCTCAGATAAGTGACATTGATACCCGTTTCCGTCGGCACAATGGGATCGCTAAATATTTGGTAGATTGGCGAGCAAGACCAAGCTTCGCTTAAGCCTATTCTTTTTTGAAGAATGCGATGCGTTATCCACCAAAACTACGATAGACTTCGATTTCTGCGCTTTTTACCGCTCCTCGGGCATCTGCAACAGCTTGGCGCGTGGCGTTAAATTGCCTTTGAGCATCAATAACGGCAAGGAAATCGCTTAGCCCCATACGATATCGAGCAGTCGACAATTCTACCGCGTCTTTTTCAACACGAAGCTGGTTTTCCAGCGCAGACAGTCGATTGCGGTTGGCTTGTAATGTACCAAGTGCTGTTTCAGCCTCGCCGATGCCTGTAAAGACTTCGCGGCGGTATAAAGCAAATGCCTCTTTGGCATCGGCTTGACGCGCATTAATCTGCGCTTCCACCCGTCCAAAATCGAACAGCGGCCCAGCAACTGAACCCGTTAGTGAGCCGGTAAGCGACTCCCCGCTGAATAAATCACCAAATGCCAATGCGGCAAGGCCAAGCGCAGCACTGATACTGATTTGCGGGAAACGCGACGCCGCAGCGGCGGCAATTTCCGCATTGGCCGCACCAAGACGGTTTTCGGCCGCGATAATATCCGGACGTTGCCGCAATAAAATCGAGGGTAGGCCTACCAATGGTACAGGCGCCAAACTAAAGCCGCTTTCTTTATCGAATGCAGCTGCAACCGAAACACTGTCTTTCGCTGTCAATGTTACCAGCCGACCCAGCGCGGCGGCAAGCTCCGCCTCCGCAGGGCCCCGCTGCGACTGAGCCGCCGCTTCGAGGCTCTGCGCGCGTACGAGATCGAATTCGGGCACAATCCCGGCGCGTGCTCGGGTACCGGTCAACTTTACCAGCGCATTAGCATCAGCTAGGTCGGCTTCGACAATCGACAGTTTTGACTGTGCGACACGATAGTTGATCACATTGCGGGCGATATCCGAGACCAGTGCGAGCCGAACCGCGCGGGCGTCCGCATCGGCGGCATCGAGACGAAGGCTGGCAGCGCGCTGCGATGCGCGCAACCGACCGAACAGGTCGAGATCCCAAGAAGCGGTAATTCCCAGTGAATAGATGTTGTTGCTAGGGTCAATTGCCGTACCGGGGGGCAGGTTGGTAACCTGATTTTCGCTGTTTCGCAAATAGCCCGCGCTGCCTTCGGCTCGGATATTCGGCGCACGCGCGGCCCCTGCAGCACGCAATGCCGCCCGCGCGGCTTCAACCCGCGCCAACGCTGCCTGCAAATTAGGTGCGTCACGGTCGACGGCAGCGACCAATGTTTCGAAAGCTGGGTCCTCACGCGGCAGCAAAGCATCAAGCGCATCGCGTCTTTCTTGCGGCGCCGCATAGATAAAGGTAGGCGGCACCGAAATCGATGATGCTAACGGGCCCTCGCTTACGGTCGCGCAGCCTGACAATAACGCCGCCGCCAGAATAACGCCATGTCTCATGGTCGAGCCTTTGCTGGCACAAACCCGTCCACCTGCTGGCCAACAAAAAATTGTCCGCTTTCGGGTGGCAAAGCAAAAATCAGTTGAAGTACGCGAACGTCGACACGCTCAGTAGCACTGTTTGTAAGCGAACGTTTGGGTACGATTAGTGGCTCAGCACGAACGAAAGTCGCTTTTACCCGCCTTTTGGCATCGCCACGCGCGCTAATAACGGCTGGCTGACCAAGCGAGATTTTCTCGATCTGATTTTCATCGATGTCGAGCCTGACATGCAACGGTTTCGTGGCCCCCAACCTCATCAAAACTGATGCAGTACCTTGCGTACCCGCATATTCGCCTGCCCTGGTATCCACCTGTAACACCTCCATGCCCGCGGGTGCGCGCACAACATGGCGGTCGAGCTCAACATTTGCTTGCGCTACCTGCGCATTGGCCTGCCGGGCCTGCGCCTGTGCAACCGCAAGTTGCGCACGTGCATCAGCTACGGCATCGCGGCGGGTGATTACTTCCTGCTGTGACACGGCACGTACATCATCGACTTTTTGGTACAAGGCATATTGGTTCTGGGCGACACGTAAGGATGTCTGAGCCGCCACAATATTCTGACGCGCAGTGGCTGCGCGAGCGATGGCTTCATCAACCGCGGCACGGGCGTTGCGGCTGTCGATTTCAAACAATGGCTGCCCTACCCCAACCTGATCGCCAGGAAAAACAAATACTTTTGCAACAATGCCCGGAACATGTGTTGCCACGTCAACAGTTTCGCTCGAAGGCTCGATAACTCCCGTACCCACAATGCTGCCGGTCCTACTCTGTTCTTCAGGTGTGCGGGCAGGCGTTTCTTTAGGGTTGCTAAGCGACGTTTCGGGCTGCGACGATGCGATATAGATGAACGAACCTATTATGCCGCTTATTGCGATAACGGGCAGGATCGATCGGGAAAAGCTGGGGCGTTTCATTGTGCGTCCTCCTGCATGAGTATGGCTTTGTCGCGGCCGTCGTGTATGATGTGTCCATCTTCCATGGCGATAATCCGGTCGGCCAGATCAAAGATGCGGTTGTCATGGGTGACAATGATGACCGCACGATCTTCAGCAAGCGCGACTTCACGAAGCAAATCCATCACCCGCCGCCCCGATTTTGCGTCGAGAGCAGCGGTCGGCTCGTCGCAAACGATCAAGCGCGGTTCGTGGACAAGCGCTCTTGCAATTGCCACACGCTGCTGCTGCCCACCTGACAACTGGCGCGGAAATTTATCCGCCTGATTGGCAATGTTGAGCTTACCAAGCAGCTTGCGTCCGCGCTCTACCGCTTCACTCCGGGCGACTCCGCCTGCGATCAGCGGAATAGCGGCGTTTTCGGCAGCCGTCAGTGTTGGCAGAAGATTATACTGCTGGAAGATGAAGCCGATATTCGATAATCTGAAATTGACAAGGCCATTATCTGACAGGTCGTAGATTTCGTTATCAAACACCTGCACTTTACCTTCGGTCGGATATAATATTCCAGCGATAATCGATATTAGTGTGGTTTTACCTGAACCGGATTCGCCGACGATATAAGTCAGTTCGCCTGCATTCAAATCCACATTGATGTCATGCAGTACGCGAACTTGATCGTCGCCTACCTCAAAATCCTTGGCTACATTACGGACCGAGATCGCTACATTGTTCATCTTATCTAAACACCGATGCAGGGTCGGTTTTCAGAACCGAACGTATTGCGGCAAATCCGGTAAGGCCAATAATAGCCAACACAAGCGCGGCAGTAATCAAGGGAATCTCAAAAGGCATATAGAAACCTTTAAAATCATCACTGCTTGCTGCACCGCCGCCAATGAAGCCTGCCGCCATCGCTAGCCCGAGGCCATATCCTATAAGCGCGACCAGTCCCGACTGTGCTGCAACCATGAACACTATCTTTCGGTTTGTCACACCAATAGCTTTAAGCGCTCCGAACTGCTTTATATTGTCGCGTATGAACAGACTGAAGGTTAATCCGACAATAGCAACACCAACCACAACGCCCAAAACCACGGTGATACCGAAATTTATCGGAATTCCCGTATTTTCGATAATGAAGTTGATGCCATCACGGGTAAACTGCTCGGTCGTTCGTGCCTTCAATCCCGTTTGATTGGTAATTCGGCGTGAAAGGGCCTCGGCCGAAAGATTATTCTCGCTGCGAACGAGCACAAACGACAGCCGATTACGCGTTCCCGGGACGAAATTCAGTGCATTTGAATAACGTGTATACAGTGTAACCTGCGCGGTAAAAGTCGGTGTGCTATCAACAATGCCCTTGATGACGGCGCGCTGATCGTTGAGTTCAAGCTCCGTTCCAATTACCCGCTCCTCATCGCTGAACAGTTTACGCGAACCGACATCGTCAATGAAAACGGCATCGGGGTCCATCAACCTTGCCGGATCGCCTTTACTGATCCGCCGGGGAATACCGACCAGCGAGCTATCGTCGACACCGATTACAGTCACGCCTTCAAGATCGCCTTCGGACGTTCGAATGGAAGCGTTGCTCCGCAACAAAGGCGATGCATAGGCAACGCCGGGAACACTGCGAACTCTATCGAGCGCAGTAATCGGCATCGGAAAAATTACATCAGAGGTGCGCGTCGCAGGATCCATTACCCAGACATTGGCGGTCGAAACCTCTTGAACTGCCACCCCGCCACGAAAGAGCAGATTGACGAAAATGGTCAGCTGTTGGGTAATAAGCAGGGTGGAAAAAGCAACGCCGAAGACGAGACCGATGAATTTGACCCTGTCGCCTGTCAGCATACGGATTGCGATCCAGTTCATCCCGGTGAGGCCCTTTTAATTGCAAAATGATTCGGCTTATGTTCATTGTGCAAGGCGCAGATAATGAACACAAGCGTTTAATTGAACGATAGCGTTCAATAATAGTATCGGGGATACAATGGGCACGGAACAAAAGCTGGCTCGCAGGCCGGTGGACCAGTCAAAACAGGAAGCCATATTGGCAGCCGCGCGGAAAGAGTTTTTTGAACAAGGATATGCCGCAGCATCTATCGAGCGGATCGCAGCGATGGCTAACGTGTCTAAAGTTACCATCTACAATCATTATCAAGGTAAAGAAAATTTATTTTCTGCAGTAGTCGATAGCGAATGTCTAAGAATGCGTGGCGAACTTCATGATTTGCCGGGATCGCAATCAGACCTTCGAACCGAGCTTTTGTCGTTCGCTTACGCTATGATGAATTTTCTAGGAAGCCCGGATATTATCCGTTTCGATCGCCGAATGGCGGCGGAGGTTGAACGCTATCCTGAAATGGGCGAACTGTTTTTAAATGCCGGGCCCCGTCAAATGCAGGTTTTGATCGCAGATATGATTTCGAAAGCTATGCTTGATGGGCATCTCCAGAAAACTGATCCGAAAACTGCCGCCGCACATTTATACGGCATCATAAAGGGTTTTGCTGACATCGAATGGCGGTTTGCAAAGGACGCGAATACTGTTGTTGGGTCAAGTCAGATCGAAGCATCGGTTGACAGGTTTTTGAGAGCCTATGCACCATAAAACCGATTGCTGATCGCAAGGACGGATGCATTGCGGCCATCGTCGCGTCGACCGGCATTTACAACAGCATTTCTTCCACATCGAAAACAGCAGATCGGCTTGACGGCAAAGCGGTTTTGCCGTTGGGCGCTTGCATGCGTTTTTTCTCCGACAATGCGGCTCCTGTGCACCCCCGGGTCATGCAGGCAATCGCCAATGCCAATACAGTCGATACCGCTTATGATGGCGATAGATTAAGCCAGCAGCTCGATACAGCTTTTTCCCAGATTTTCGAGCATGAGGTTATCGTCCTCTGGGTTTCGACAGGGACTGCAGCGAACAGCCTCGCGCTTGCATCTCTCGTCGCTCCGCATCAGGGCGTGATCTGCCACCGTGAAGCGCATATAGAAATCGATGAGTGCGGGGCGCCCGGATTTTATACGGGCGGGGCCAAGTTGATGCTGGTTGATGGGAAAGGGGCAAAGATAACGCCCCAAGCGGTCGAGGCCTACACAAATGCAATCCGCCATGATGTGCATCAGGTGCAGCCCGCCGCAGTTTCGATCACAAATGCAACCGAATATGGTCTTGTCTATCGGCCTGAGGAAGTGACAGCCCTTGGCGCACTGTGCCGCAAACGCAATTTAGGGCTGCATATGGACGG
>JBOFLS010000108.1:0-39041 GCA_051657985.1 Sphingorhabdus sp.
ACTCAGGCGATGACGCGCAATGGCTTACAGAAAGAACTTTCCGTTCTTCCGGTTCATTTGGTCAATGATCCGGATGAAAGCGTAATCGCGAATTTCTTTGCGCACGCAAAGGACATGCCCGATGGCATATTGGCGGCAAGCGATGTTATTGCGATGAGCACGCTTAGGACATTGTCTGAATTGGGACTGAGCGTGCCGGCATCGATCAAGGTTATCGGTTATGATGGGCTGGCTCTTGGCGAACAGACCGTACCGCGGCTATCAACGGTAAGACAGGATCTGACGACCGGTGCCCATAATCTGGTCGACCTGCTGTTGCGTCGGATAGCGGGTGAAGACACGGGTTCGGTCGTTATGCCGCCAAAGCTGCTTGTCAGGCTGTCAAGTTGAACGCAAGCGTGTTCCGGGTGGGTCCGTCCGGATGTTGCCGTCCTGCCCCTGCCCGCTTCAGTTCGTGATTTTCGTTGTTCCTATACCCGCAATTCTCGCGCGATCTTCGTCTAGAACAAGTTGAAAGCGTGGAGCCGGAACACCGCCGAAATGCTTTTCGACAAGGGATGGATCGATGCTGGGGTCAAGCCCTTTCAAACCCCAAAGATCGACGAAGCCCGTAACTTTCAAGTCAGCGTCAACCCACCAGCTATAGGCCTGGTAAGGTTCCTGTGCAGGGTTGGCCGCAACCAGCCCCGAGCCGTTCAAGGGCCGATAGGGTCCAAACAGACTGTCCGACACCATACCATATAGCCCATTGGGGCCTGAGGGACTGTCGGGAGAAAACATCTTACGCTGGGTCGACCAAAAAACGTAGTAACGGCCATCGCTATAACGCACGATGGGGCGTTCGAGTTCGTTGTTGACACCTTCGGCCGATATCAACGGCGCAAGCAAGTTCCAATCGGAAAAGCTGCCATTGGTCGACCGAGCCAGACCTATTACGCCGTTATAGGCACTTGCCGCAAATTTTGCCGAACCCGTGAAGAACAAATAGTCATGGCCACTTTGGGGATCGCGAAAATGAAACGGATCACGAAAACCTTTGATAAAGCCGGAAACACCTTCATGCCGATCGACAACGACATAGTGCATACCGTCCGCGATGACATTCTCGATCGGATCGGACCAATTTGAAATATTCAGCCGTTCGCCATCGAAAACCATTTTGCCCGAAAGTTGAAACAGACGTTGTTCGATCGTTTTATACGCTTCGCCCCGGCGGCCCGTTGCGGTAAAGAACACTATCAGCTTTCCGGTTTCGACTTCAAAAACGGTCGATCCAGCCCATTCGCGTGAACCAGGATTGATATCCTCTGGCAAAAGATAGCCGCAGTCTTTCCACTGCCCGTCTCGCTCCATAGCCAAACGAAGCCGTGCAACGTCATGGCGCAGATCGGGATGCAATGAACGCGGAGCGCACATGATGATCCAGCCGCGCCAGCCGTCGAACAGGACAGCCGACCCATCAGGCGCGTCGATGGTCCAACAATCCCAAAGCTGCAGTCCGGGCATGATGTCTTTGACGTCCTTGTCGGTAATCAGCGGAATAGAGGGAATATCGACATCTGGAATACGCATTACATGATCGTGCGACCATCGGGTTTCATAAAAAATAGGCAGGACGGTGTTAAGCAATTTATCCATTCCACAATATTCCGCCAAGACCGGCTTGGCGGATAGTAAAACAACGCCTATGAGAATTCGCAATCGATTGCAAAGACTTTATTACTGGCTTGCTGCAACACTTCGCTTTTGTTCCTTGATCCGGAATACCGCAAAGGCAGCAGCCAGCATGCATAGCCCGCCAAAGATCATCACATTGCGCGGATCGCCGCCCAGCAGCGGCTTGTATATAAAGGTCATGGTCGCAGCGAACAGCAACATCGGGGCGCAAATCATCATATTGAATATGCCCATGTAGACGCCGGTGCGCTCGGGTGGAATTGCATTGGCCAGTACGATGTAAGGATTGCCCATAATGGAACCCCAGCCAAGCCCCATCAACGCCATCATAGCCCACATAAAAGGAATATCGTCGGTAAGTGGCAACGCAATCATTCCAATACCGGCAAGAACCAGCGCCACGGCATGCGTTTTAGAGGCGCCCATTCTGCGCGCGATCGGAACCATTCCAAAGGCTGTTCCAAAGGCGATCAGATTGTAGAAAGCGCCCATGGGACCGGAAAGCAGATCAGCCTCGCGGAATTGCGGCGTGCTGGCCTCGGATGTACCGAACAACGCCATGGATACAGCAGGCGTGCGATAGGCCCAGTAACAGCACATCGCGTACCATTGAAACAGGCTCATCCAGGCCATGGCCCGCATTGGAGCCGGCATTTCTCGAATGGCTTCGACAATCTCGACGAAATAGGCCTTGAAGGATTTGGGCAACGACGCGATCCGCGACTTTTCTTCTGGCGTCAGTGGAAGTTCGGGAACACGCAGGATCGACCAAAGGATTGTGATTATCGAAAGTGCCGCGCCAATAAAGAACGCTATACGTGTATAATCCGGTATCTCGCCCGGAGCCGCCTCGCGTGAGATACCGAACCAGGTTACCAGCAAGAACGGGCTGGCATAAGCCAGGCATTGCGCCAGACCGGTAAAGGCGCTCTGCGACAAAAACCCAAAACCGCGCTGTTCTTGATTCAGCCGATCATTCACATAAGCGCGATAGGGCTCCATCGTGATGTTGTTGCCCACGTCCAGAATGAACAAGATCGAAAAGGCCATCAATATACTCTGCGATAGCGGCATAAAAAACAGGCCAGCCGTGCACATCAGCGCGCCGATCAGGAAATAGGGCGTCCGGCGTCCCCAACGCGAAAGCGTACGATCGGACATGACGCCAATGATCGGCTGAACGATAAGCCCGGTCAGCGGACCGGCTATCCCGAGCCAAGGAAAATCCGCTTCGTCAGCGCCGAGATAAGCCCAGATGGGGGTCATGTTGGCCTGTTGCAGTCCAAAGCTGAACTGCAGACCTAGAAAGCCCAGATTCATTTGAAGAATTTGCGGTGCAGACAGGACGGGCTTCGACCCTGCGGGCGAAGCTGCGCCGACCATCATTGCTTGTGCCATTACATCCCTCCACTGACTGACTTAACGACGGCCTATGATCCTATACTAAGCCTATCTTCCCAAAGCGCAACAATCGATTGCAAAATGAGACCGCGATTCCGAGCCAAGATATAATTTACTGAAAATAAAGGGATTAGGTCTGGCGGGCCAATTTCGCTGACTGCCTTCTACCCGGAGTTAGCGTTTCAATCTTTATTTCGCGACGATATCAAGTCGCTAACCCTGGCAGGCATCCACTTTCGTCCAAAATCGGCTGAAGCCTTGTTCGGGTCTCCGCAGGGAGCGCGGCATAGCGTGCGCGCAGGTCGGCAAGGCATTTTGCCTGATATTTGAACGTGCCTTGACTATAGGATAAGCCCATTGCGGCAAATTCGAACATCTCTGCGCCCGTCTTCAGCGCAGCAGTATTGGCGAAAAGAAAGGGCAGATAAATCTCGCCCACCAGTTTTAATAGCGCGCCGATTATCGGCGCATAGGCCGTATCGGGCGCATCCCACTCGCCCTCAATCCCCGACATATCGTCGACATGCAGCAGCCAGCGATAACTGTAAGGGGAATTGGCACGCATCAGGCTTTGCGCGGTCGGGTCGACGCCGAGTTGTGACAGCTGCCCGAACAGGCCGAATTCCGCCATGCTGGGACGTGAGCCGAAGAAGCAGTGGCGATCGGTCACATGCGCCTCAAGCGCCGTAAGTAGCGCGCGGGTCGAGGCCTCGATCAGCGAGAAGTTTTCGCGCGTGCAGCCCACCAGCGCCATGCGGCCCACCTGACGCGCACGGAACTGCTCGGCAAAGGCCTGACTCGCATCCAACCCGCCGCCTTTCATTGCGTCAAAGGCTAGCCAGCGGCTCATCTGAAGCTGATCGACCTCCTCCAGCCAGCGATAGCCGAACATCGCCTTGGTCACCCATTCGTCGGCGAAATCCTCGATCAGGTGCGCGAGGAAGGCGCGCGCCGGATCGGGTGGGATCACCGAACGTTCGGCGTGGCGCGCCTCCAGATCATAAATCACGGGGGTGGAATCATTGTGAAAGCTGCCATCGGGATATTCGATCACCGGGATGACGGCGGGACGCACATGGGGCAGTGCCGCATTCATCGCCTCTGCGCCATGAATCCACAAATGCGGTATCCGGCGATAGCGCATAAGCGCACGTATTTTCATCGAATAGGGCGACCCCAGCGCGCCGATTAATCGGTACATGAACGTTCCTTAGACCATGGGAAGTTTCGCGTTCGCGCCATGTCCTTGCACCCGCCGCTGTGCCTGGGCGTTGCGCTTTGACGTAACGGGAACACCTGTCATTCGGCTAACAAGTTCTTCGAAATCATCGGCATGGGCAATGCCATCGAACAGGAAAACGCGAAATACAAGCTCTACATTCGCTTGCCGGTTATCCTCAATCTCAAAGGCGGCAAAGCCGTCTTTACGATCCCAGCGCTGGATACCGCAGACCGCATCCAGCCCGATCTCCCTGAAATCCTGCCGATAGTGGCTGTTGACGATCATCAGCCGCCGGTTGGTCAACGCGTAAACCTCATGCGCCACCTGCGCGCGGATAGTCAGCAGGTTTCGTAACAGGCTGACACCGGCAACGATGAACGGGATGGCGAGGGCAACGATCAGCAAGCCGCCATATCCGCTGACACCCTGTCGCTCGACCGCTTTGGCCGTTGTCATGATGCCAGTGTAGACGAGCAGCACGGATGCGCCGAGAAACAGACCAGCCGGGATCAACCGCAACCAGGGGATATGCGCGTGCCGCATGTCCGGACTTGCAGACCAAAGCAGGATTTCGTCGGGTTTCAATCGCGCAACGATGAGATCGGGTGCGGAACCATATTGAACCATTGCCCTGCTCATGCTGCCTTCTGCAGGAAATCGCTCAGGTCATTGGCCCAGCGATCCGGCTCCTCCAGCATCGGCCAGTGGCCAGCATTGGGATAGACGATCAGATCATCGGTCGGATAGCTGCGAACGCCATCCTCCGGCGTTGCGGCAGGATTGAGCTTGCCCCAGATAACGCGCACTGGTTTTTCCTTGATGCCCGCAAGATAGCGCGAATGCCAAGTCTTGAATTCCGTCACCTCGGTTTCGCGATAAAAGCGCAGAATCGCTTTGCGCATCCGACCATCGACGCGGTTATAGACTTCCAACATGCTGGCCTCGCTGCGATTTGGCCCTGAGAAATCCTTCAGCGACGCGACAAAGCGGTCCTCGTTAAAGGCGGCCGTGGCCAGTTCGCCAAGGATTGGCACACGCTGCAGCTTCGCGCCGTCCCGCCATTCGAAACTCGGATGGATCGAGCTGATCGAAAACAAAGCCCGTTCAACCCGTTCCGAGTAGGCGGCTGCAAAGACGCCACCCCAAACGCCGCCCGCGTCATGCGCGACGATGCGTACGGGCTCGGTGATGCCCAGCTTGTCGAGGATTTCGCGGACATAATCGGCGCGGTTTTGTAGGGTCCAGTCGAACGTGCCGTCCACAGCATGGCTTTTGCCAAAGCCCGGCATGTCAAAGGCAATGCAACGAAAGCGATCCTTCAACGCAATGATCGATCCTGCCCAGACATCGGTCGTGTCGGGAATGCCATGAAAGAAGAGCACTGGCGGCCCTTCGCCTGCATCAATCACCAGCGTGTCGATATTCTGCACGCGCAGACTCTTCTGGAATGGCCTCAGCACGGGCACATTGTCGGTGTTCCTTATCTCTTGAAACACGCTTTGCTGCCATGCGAAAAGGCTTGTGCCTGCAATGGCAACCAGTCCCAATCCGCCGCTGAGGACAATCTGGCGCCGGCTCAGGCTCATGCCGGGAATTGTATAACAACCTTGCCGGCTGCCTTTCCGGACTCAAGCCGTTCCTGCGCAGCGACTATATCGGCAAAATCATAGGTCGAATCGATCACGGGTTTCAGCGCGCCAACATCCAGCATTTCACGAAACAGGGCGACAGCTGGCGGATCGGCCTTGAACAAAGTCCAGCCAATCTTCTTGCCCTCGGCAGCCAGCGCCTTGTTCTTTTGCTTCAAAAGCTTCTTCGCACTCATAAAGCCTTTGAGCAGGCCCAGCTCGTCGGTCATCTGCAGTGTCGGGTGGATCACCGTTACATAACGCGCATCGGCCCTGCTTTTCAGGATCGACAGCATCTTCGTTTCTTCCGCGACGCTTGCAGTGCAAAAGGCGATGTCCACATCACGCACCGAGGCGGCATAATCGTCGGTCGAGAAGTCATAGACGGAAGAGGCACCCAGCCCTTCGACCAATGCCCTTTGCCCCGGACCACAGCTGGCAATGACCTCTGCGCCCAGATACCGCGCGATCTGGATTGCCATCGAGCCGACACCGCCTGCCCCGCCCTGCACGAAGACTCGTTTGCCGCTCGCATTTTCGCGAGTTAGCCCACCATCGTTGAACAGAGCCGACCAGGCAGTGAAAAAGGTGTAGGGCAAAGCGCCGGCTTCTTCATAGGATATGGAAGAGGGTTTAGGCACGGTGGTCGCTGCGGCAACGGACACATATTCGGCAAAAGCTCCGTCACTCGACGGGGCTTTGACAGCAACAACCGGATCTCCGCGTTTGAAACCGGTTATACCTTCGCCAACCTCTGCTACCTCACCCGAAATGTCATTTCCCAAAATTACGGGAAAGTTGAGCGCGCCACGCACCCGCATCGCGTTTCGACCGTAGCCGCGCCGCCGGTGGCAATCGATATGGTTGATCGAACTCGCGCATTGCCTGACGATAATCTCACCCTTTTTGGGTTTGGGCCGCGCAGCACGGTTGAACTGTTTAATCACATCCGCCGCCGGGCCGAATAGCCAGAATTGCGCCGCTGTCATCACTTCATCGGGCGCGCCAGAGAGAATGCGGCGGAAATTTTCTAATGAGATAGCCAGCCGCTTTTTCAGGATCATCCGAAAAACCGGACGTAGCAACATGGCCTTCAATCCCCTGCCCGTAGCCACGCTCCGCCAGTGGAAAACGCAGCGATTGGCCGAAACCGGCACAACGCGATAGTCGAATCGTGGCACGAAGGGCTCAAGGCTCGCCTGGATAGCCAAGTGATATTTTTCCTCATCAGCGGCGATGATCTCGACCGTAATCGTCTCTTCTTTGCCGCCCGGTGCAATGGCCATTTCATCATAGCGTTTGCCGATAGTGGCGGGCGGCAGATCGTCGGCACTCGCCATTCTGACAATTCCGGTGAACCACAATGGGTAGTTTTCCATGTCGCGCACGAAGCGCCAGACATCGTTTGCCGGGCGATCGATGACCACGCTGTCCTGCAACACCAGCCAGTGCCCCTGTGCAACCGGGGGGAGAATAGCCTTGCCTGAAACGTCCACCAGCACCCCCAATCCATTATCGCAGCTACCGCAATCGGTCATTCAACAAAAAGCATATTATGAGACATATCTCAGTTGACAAGTTGTATAGACTGAGAGATGTCTCATTTGCAATGGAGAATGTGATCAACAGGGACTACCTGTTGACCGGAGAGGGAGGATGTCATGCGAGTGAAGGCGCAACTGTGGCTGTTTACGATTTTAGCAACCGGGGGAATGTCCGCTGCAGCAGCTCAATCGGACGAGTTGACTAACGAGCCGACCGCTGAAGAGGCCAGGACCGAAAAAAGTGCAATTGATCGCGACATCATTGTCAACGCGCGACGTATACGGGAGAGGCTTTCGGACGCGCCGGTGTCGGGTACAGCGATTGGCGCGGTGGAACTCGAGACGCTGGTGATCGACAAGTTCGAAGATCTGGCGCGGCAAATTCCATCGGTCACCATCGTTAACACCGGCCCCGACTATCTGAGCGATGTATCGATTCGCGGTCAGGGCAATGGCCGATCGGGCTTCAACGAGTCCTCGACCGGTATCTATCATAACGGCATTTATGTGGCAGGTGGTGGCTTTGGCGGGCGCACTTACAACCGCCTCGACCTGTTCGACGTCGAACGTTTCGAAACATTCCGCGGGCCGCAGGCGGCGCTGTTCGGGCGCAACGCTGCGGGCGGTGCGGTCAACGTCGTATCCCAGCGCCCGAAAATGGGCGAAGTCAGCGGCTTTGCCAAAGCGGGCTACGATGATCGGGAGCGTTATGAGATCGAGGGTGCCGTCAATGTTCCGCTGGGCGACAATGTAGCGGCACGCATAGGCGGTATCTATATGGACCAGAATGGCGGCTTTTACCGCGCCCAAGCAACTGGCGACTATGTCGACCAGGAAAGCTTCAAAGGCGCACGCGCCAGCATCAGGGGCGAGTTCGGCACTAGCTGGTCGCTGACGCTGACCGGTGAATATTCCGAATCGAGCCAGCCCGCCTTTACTTCACTGGGTCGACGCACCGACTTTCCCGGGCGAAACGAACGGTTCGACCCCGACCAGTTCACCCGTGTGGCTTCCGATTTCGGACGGACCAGGATCAAGGACAGGGCCGTCTTTGCCAATCTCGACGGCGACCTCGGCTTTGCCAATCTGGCGGTGGTTGGTACCTGGCGCAAACGCGATGGCGCGGCGCGCAACGAGGACCAGGATCATTTCACCGGCTGGGATGGAATAGGCGGCGTTCGCGCGATCCAGAATCAGGACGAGCATTTCGAACGTTTCGGTTTCGAAACCACGATCTCCAGCAAGGAGGATGCGGACGGGACGATTCGCTGGCTGATCGGAGCGGACTATCAGGGCTATGACGATGAGGTGAAAACCGCCGCAACAGCAACGCGCACCGGGCTTGCCGCGGGCCGCTTCCCGCCTCCCGCCTTTACCCCGGCAGAGGCACAGCTGAATGCGCAATTCAACGGCTTCCTTGTCCAGAACAATCGGACCGACAACGCAATTGAAGAATTGAGCGGCTGGTCGGTATTCGGCCTTGTCGGATACAAGCTGACCGACCGACTGGAATTCACCTATGAGGGTCGCTACCAGCGCGACACAAAGGATTTCACCATCCAGCGGCAGACATTCGGTATCCCAGCAATAACGGCAACCGCTGGCCCGCCACCGACCCCCGCCATTCCGGCGATACCGGCGGGCGCGATCATTGCCCCGACATCCAATGATTTTACCAGCGGGCTGTTCTCCGGCGTGTTCACCGCGCGCTACACCTACCTGCCCGACAACAATGTGTATTTCCGCATCGCCAATGGCTACCGCCCAGGCGGTTTCAACATTGGTGGCGCGAACCTGAATACCATTCCCTATGAACCCGAGCGTGTTCTGACGACCGAAGCCGGATGGAAGGGCAAGCTGGGGCAATTGCGCGCGTCGATCGCCGGCTATTACAGCAAGACCAAAAACCTGCAGCAAAACGCGATTGTCGATATTCTCAACAACACCAACACGCTGTCGAATGTGAAGGGCGCAACCTTTTACGGGGTTGAGGCGGAGGCAAGCACCATTTTCAGAATGGGGGCCGACAGATTGTCCCTGCGTGCCTCCTTTGCGACTAATTATGGCGAATATGATGAAGGCACGACGCTCCAATCGACGCTGGTCGGGGCTGGCAATAACGGCAATCCGGCAAATTGCGTGCCGGGATCGATCGTTCCCGGCCCCAATGGCAGTACCGTTTGTGCGCTGGACTTGGGTGGCCAGCGGTCGCCGCGAAACCGCGATTATACGATTTCGATTCTCGCCAAATATACGCATCCGTTGAGTGAAAGAACCGACCTGTCTTTCTCGATCAACGGCAGTTTCGAAGGCGGCGGTTACGAAAACCCCCAAGGATCACTCAAAGACCCAGGCATAAATTCGCGCGAATTGCAGCCGGTTGAAAAGGTCGATTTGCGGTTGGAGCTGAACAGCGATCCGTTTCGTGTCTCAGCCTTCGTTCAGAACCTGTTTGACGAAACCGTCGTTCTGACGTCGATACAGGGTAACGAGTATTATACTACGCCTCGCGTTTTCGGCATCGAGGTCGGCTACCGTTTTTAACACCGCTCCCTGACCTACTCAATATGTCCCGAGACACACCGTCCCGGGACATATCTTTTGTATTCAGTCGGGAAAGAACATCCGGGCACGCAGATCGACCAGATGCTCTGTCACTTCCTCGCGCGTCATGCTGCCGGGATTATGTATCCACCACTGTATGATCTCGGTCGCCATCCCAAAATCGGCAAGCGACGTGATGGTGGGATTGAGGTTCGACCGAAACTCTCCATTAGCGATCCCTTTTTCGATCATTGTACAACGCTGCACATGCAGTCGGCTTAAAAAAAGATCGTGCGCGGTTACTTGACCTGTGCGTTCACCCATCATGAGCATGTACAAATCGCTGCGTTCTTCCGCGAACCCGACAATTATCGACACTTCGATCCGGTCCCGCGTTCGCGCATCCAGATTTTCAGCGGCGCCCGATTGCTGCAATCTGAGCGCCAACTCTTCTGCGGCCCCTTTCAGTAATTCTTTCCAAACATCTTCTTTGGTTCGGAAGTATAAATAAAAAGTGCCATTGGCGACGTCAGCCCGGCGGCAGATCACTGCAATCTTTGCGGCCTTGATCCCATGTTCGGCAAATTCCAGAAGCGCGGCCTTCAGCAATTTCTCCTTTGTAGAGGCGTTCCGATCTGAAGCCTTGCTTTGCGCTTTTTTTAGGGGGGGAGGCATAAAAATCCCTGACTTTTTATAATGTCTTATGTCTGTCACAGCCTTAATCATGGGGCAAGCAGGCATTTGTCCCAAGAGGCTTTTCACGCGCCATTCGATTCGAAAAACTGCCGATGCAAATTGATACAAATTTTTCGAAGGGTTTTTTGTGCATCTGCGTTAAATGGATGAATGAGAGATGTCTCATACCTGTTTTCGAGGCTGGTGAGGAGGAGGAGGAGGTGCAATGACTCTGGAAATGGCAGCGATTGCCGCAAATCGCTTTGGACTGGGTGCAGCACCCGGTGACCTTCAACATATCAAGTCGGACCCCAAAGGCTGGCTGTTGGAACAGCTTGCCTCGGACGTGCCGCTGCCCGGGCCGATCGCGCAACTGCCGCCCACAGGGTCAGATCAAATCGCCTTCCCGCTGGTTCGTACAATGGCGGCGCAGGCGTCAGGCCGGGCCGGAGGTGGTGCTGGCGGAATGGCAGGCCAGCGAAGGCAGATGCAGCAAGGGCGAATGCCGGGCGAAAACAACGCCCCGCCGCAACAGCCTGGCGGCAATGGCATGGGCCGCGGAACCGGCCTCAGAGCCTCGCGTACTCAACGTGCGGTCAAGGCTCGCTTCGACACCGTTCGCCAAACAAAACAGCCATTTCGTGAACGGCTGATCCATTTTTGGGGCAACCATTTTGTCGTCTCGGCGGCGAAGGCGACGGCCTTTTCCATGCCCGCGTCATTCGAGCGTGATGTTGCGCGGCTGCATGTCGGTCACCGTTTCGAGGATATGCTGGTTGCCTCGTCGACACATCCGGCGATGCTGTTCTATCTCGACAATTTCACCTCGATCGGCCCGAACAGCAAATGGGGCAAGGATCCCTCACAGGTTCCATTTGTTTCCGAAGTCATTGGCCGGCCTGAAGGCCTGAACGAAAATCTCGCACGCGAAATCCTTGAACTGCATACGGTGGGAGTCAATGGCGGCTACACGCAGGCCGATGTCACCAGCTTCGCCAAGGTCATCACCGGTTGGGGCTATAATCTGCCGCGCCGCGGGGCAACCGGATCAACTCCCGGCGGTGGCGTAAATGCGCTGATGGCCATCGCAAAGATGGGTCCCAAAGAACTGTTCTACTTCAACGCCAATGCCCATGAGCCCGGTTCACAAACCGTAATGGGCAAAAGCTATTCGGGCGACGGCGTGGAAAAAGGGCTAGCGGTGCTGGAGGATCTGGCGGCCCACCCCAAAACGGCAGAGTTCATTGCAACCAAGCTTGTCCGTCACTTCATTGCCGATGCGCCTCCGCCGGCCGCGGTTGCGAGCTGCGCCAGCGCATTCCTCAAAAGCGGCGGCGATCTGCCGACGGTTTACCGTGCGCTGATCGACACCCCGGAAGCATGGGACCCATCGCTTCGCAAGACAAAGCGGCCGGAGGAATATCTGATGTCGGCTTTGCGCGCATTGGAGGGACCCGATCTGGAGGGCGGCCATCTGATCAGCCTGCTTGCGCAAATGGGGCAGCCCGCCTTTATGCAGCCCGGCCCGGATGGCTGGGCGGATACCGCCGATAACTGGACCGGGGCCGACGCGCTTTGGAAGCGGCTGGAATGGGCCACCATCGTTGCCAAGCAGAAGGCACCGTCCAAGCCCGACCCGGCGGGTGTTGCGGTTGAGTTGCTGGGGCCAACAGTTTCAGCTCAGACACTCACCGAAATCAAACGGGCAGAAAGCCCCGAACAGGGCCTTGCCATGCTGCTAGTCAGCCCAGAATTTTTGCGGAGGTAAAACCATGTTGCTTGCAAATCGTCGTATCTTCATGGGCGGTCTGGGGACTGCCGTCCTGACTGCTGCCTCGGGCTTCCCGAGCAGCGCCTTGGCTGCCGAACGCAGCACCAACAGACTGGTATTCGTCTTCCTGCGTGGCGCGATGGACGGATTGACCGTCTTTCCCGCCTATGGCGATCCCGATTTCGAGCGCGAGCGCGCCGGGATCGCCATGCCCAATCCGGGTGAGAAGGACGGCATATTGAAACTGAACGACATGTTCGGCCTGCACCCGCTGCTGCCCAATTTGCAAGGCATGTACAGCGCGGGCGAGATGGCCCTAGTCCATGCCATAGCCTCTCCCTATCGCGAGCGTTCGCACTTCGATGCGCAGAATCTTGTCGAGAACGGCACGGCGCAGCCTTATGGCCTTAAAACCGGATGGCTTAACCGCTCGCTGGTCGGATTGCCCTCGCAGGGGCGCGACATTGCAGTCACGATCACAAGCTCGATGCCGGTGATGATGCGTGGCGATGCGCCAACGACCAGCTGGTCCCCTTCAGCATTGCCACAGCCGACCGCCGACCTGATCGCGCGGGTGGAGCGGCTCTATGCAGGCAAGCCCGAACTGCTCGATCCGTTTAGCAAGGCCAAGATGGCCAACGCCAGTATGACTGGCGCAGCGGATGGCAGTGCTGCTTTCCCCGGCCTGATGCGCTCGGCCGCGACCTTCCTGAAAAGCGACACCGGCCCGCGCGTCGCGTTCCTGGAGCTTGGCGGCTGGGACACGCATGCGGGCCAGCTCGGCTATCTGGGAACGATGCACCGCAATATGGTCGCGGTGAATGAAGGCGTCGCCGCGATCAAAGAAGGGCTGGGCGACAAGTGGAACAGCACCGTGGTGATGTTCGTTACCGAATTCGGCCGCACGGTGGCCATGAATGGCTCTAACGGCACCGACCATGGCACCGGCGGCGCGGCTTTCCTGATCGGTGGTGCCGTCAAAGGAGGTCAGGTTATGACCGACTGGCCGGGCCTCAAAAAAGCGCAGCAGCATGAGGGCCGCGACCTGAAGCCCACGGCCGATCTGCGTTCGCTCTTCAAGGCGGTTCTGCACGATCATATGGGGGTCGATCAGGCCCGGCTGGACAACCAGATTTTTCCCGACAGCGCTGCCGTTCGCCAACTGAACGGCCTTGTTCGGGTATAAGGAGAAAGACGATGAAAAAGATTTTGATTGCTTTGACGCTAGCGGGCATCGGCACCCATGTGCAGGCTCAGGAAATGAGCGAGCTTATCGGCAAGCTACAAAATGATGGATATGTCAGTATCGCCGACATTCGCGAGATGCGCTCGAAACAGTTCGATACTCTTGACAAGGATAAAAGCGGCGGATTGTCGAGCGAAGAGGCCCAGGGCGCACTTTCAATCGCCAACCGCGGCGGTGGCCAAGGTGGCGGTACGATGATGCAAGGGCGGCGCGGCGAGGGCATGAGCGCGGAACAACGCAAGGCCATGCGGGAACGCATGCAGCAGGCGCGCCGTAACGGCGGTGAAGGTGGCGGTAGCCGACAGGGGCGAAAAGGTGCAGGCGGCATGGCAGGCGGCGGAAATCAGCTTGGACGAATGCAGTTCATGGCAGCCGACGGCGATTTTGACGGGCAACTGACCCGGATCGAATTTATCGAAGCGCCCATCCCTATGCTGGTCGAGGCTGACAAGGATATGGACACACGGATTACTGTCGAAGAAATCCAGCAACTGCGCAACGCCACAGCCAGTCGGGCCGGTGCCGCCATGCCGGGCATGGATGGCGCAATGCAAGAGTAGCGCGCAACCGCGCCATGCTTAATCCTATCGAATGAGCCTGCCTGCAGGTCTTCACTACGCACTGTCTTGTCAGACGATAGTTTTTCTCTTGTCGCGCAAGCCATAGTGTCGGCTATCCGACCAACGGTTTCAATGTTTAGGACTATAGAGATTTAAAGTCTGGCTACCAGAAATCCTCCCCCCCAACTGGGGGAGGAGGATTTGGCAAATCCCCCACAGACCCTGTAGTATGATGCCATTAGACAGAACCATAGCGCTAAGCCTCTTAAGTTTGTCGAAGGGCGAAGCACGTCTAGCCGGCAAGCGCCGTTGGTAGGCTTCGCTTTCGACGGGCTCAGGGCTACGCCTAATGGCACCCTGCTATGATCTGAACCGAGCCGCAGGATGGTCAAGATATCCGGGAACGCTGTCTGTCGGTTTCAGACTATAGGCTGCAACATGCTTCTTTCATAACAGTCCGACTTTATTCTCTATGAAACTTTGCCTATCATTCTGTCTGTCAGTAAAAACGGATCGAATGCACAAATACGGCAATATCAGGGTTTTTAGCCTTGACCGGAATCATCAACTACGTGAACTTTAATTTCCGGATATTAGGGTCAGGACCCTAACAAGGCAGGAAAAATCGAGTGGCGGTCAGAATAATCCAAAGATTTCGTCATTCCGATGTGGCTTGGCGTCTTATCGGCTTTGGCATCGCACTTGTTCTGCCGATGCTAATCGTCCTGTTTTTCATCGCCTATCAGTCGAGCGAAAGGGAAAAATCCAGAATTGAAGGCGAGGTGGAAGGAACCGCACTTTCAATTGCTGATGATTTTGATCGCTTGGTATCTATTCGGCGCGACATGCTATCAATATTGGCAACAGCACCGAGCTTGCAGACCAAAGACTATCGGTTATTTGGCAGTCAGGCGCGAAGTTTGGCAGAACGCGTCGGACAGCCTATCATGCTGCGTTCATTGGATGGCACCCGCATCGCCGATACGCAGTCGGCATCTATGGCCGGATCGCTGCGGATAAAGTTCGATATCGATGCCAAAGTTATTCAAACCCAAGCGCCGGCGATGACGGAACTGGTCATGCATTCGGCATCGGGCATTCCATCGGCAACGATCGTCGTTCCGGTTATACGCGATCAGAGAGTAACAGAATTACTGAGCCTCGATATTGGCAATGGCGATATGCTGAAAATGCTTCGTAGAGGCCTGCCCCCCGAATATCTTGCAGGTTCGATATCCGACCGGAATAGTATCGTTGCCGCAAGGACACGCGATAACGCAAAGTGGGTAGGCCGGCCTATTACCGGCCAGTTAAAAGAAGCGATACGTGGCAATAGCGGTACTTGGGATGGCCCCAGTCACGAAGGGCGGCCGTTGATCGGTGGCTATGCCCGTGCCAAGCAAACGGGCTGGCTTGTTGCAGTTGGCGTCGAACGTGCAGTCGTTGAGGCACCCTTTCGCAATTCGATTGAAAATCTGGCCTTTCTCGCAATCATCCTTGGTACGGCCTCAATCGTGCTGGCGACTTTGATTGCACGCAGTCTTACCCGCCCCATCGCAGCGTTGACCGATGCTGCCGCGCAACTCGGTCGAACCGGTAAAGTTGTACCTTTTTCGACAGGATTGCGTGAAACCGACGAAGTAGCAACAGCCTTGACCCAAGCAGGAGAAGCTTTACGCGATCGGGAAGCACGCTTGCGACTGGCACTCGACGCAGGCAATTTGGGTGTATTGCGTGACGATCTGGTCAATGACTTCGTCGAACTCGACTCACGGGCCCGCGCACTTTACGATCTGGACGATTCACGCGTTTCCCGTGCGGCATTCATCGAGCGCATCCATCCCGAAGATCGCGCTGCCCTAAGGAAGGCCTTCATCGCTGCAACACGGCCTGGCGGCGATGGCAACTATACCGCATCCTATCGGATAAAGAGACGCGACGGATCGATTCGTTGGACGCAGGTTCATGGCCGTTTTCATTTTTCCACAGACGGCGGCAAAGCGCTCTACGGCATTGGCACTACGCAGGATGTGACGCAGGAGAAACTTGCGGAGAGCAAGCTGCAAGATAGCCAGGCTCGTTTGGAAGCGCTCAACATCAATCTGGAACGGCAAGTAGAAGAACGCACGGGAGAAGCAAAGACGGCGCTCACACAATTATATGAAATACAGAAAATGGAATCGCTTGGACAGCTGACCGGCGGTGTGGCGCATGACTTCAACAATCTTTTAATGGCAGCTCTCAGCTCACTCGGACTGCTTCGCAAACGTATGAGCAACGACAAATCCGGGTTGCAACTCCTGGATAATGCCATTCAGGCGAATGAGCGGGGCGCGGTTCTCACACAGCGGCTGCTGAGTTTCGCACGTCGACAGGATCTTAAACCCGCCAGCGTTCGGATTCCGGAACTTGTGGACGGAATGAAGGATCTTCTACGCCGCTCACTCGGACCGGCCTATATGATATCCACACGGTTCGAGGAGAATCTGTCACCTGCATTGGTCGATCCCAATCAGCTTGAACTGGCAATCTTGAATTTGGCCGTCAATGCGCGCGACGCCATGCCCGATGGCGGATCGATCGAAATTTCGGCCCGGGAGGAAGAGCTTAGGAAAACAACGGCCGATCTTTCCCAAGGCAATTATGTGGTAGTGTGCGTTCGCGATCATGGGACCGGCATGGATGAGGCGACATTGGCCCGGGCACGCGAGCCCTTTTTTACGACAAAAGGCGTTGGCAAAGGTACCGGATTGGGGCTTTCCATGGTGCATGGCCTTTGCGCACAACTCGATGGCGCATTGCAAATTTCAAGCAGTCCCGGCATGGGTACGACTATAGAATTATGGCTTCGGCAAGCAGAGGACATGGAAGCCGCCATGCCGCATATAACGCACATTGCACCGACCTCACCTCGTCCGGACAGCCGCGGGCTTGAGATTCTTGTGGTCGATGACGATCCACTTGTGGCGATGGGTACCATTGCCATGCTTGAGGATATTGGCCATCACGGCATCAAGGCTAGTTCGGGCAAAGAAGCCTGGAATATGCTTCAAAACGATAACGCATTCGATATTGTAATCACCGATTTTGCGATGCCTGGAATGAGCGGGGCCGAACTGGCGCAGCGTATCAAAACCCGCTATCCTAATTTGCCCGTCATTCTCGCTTCAGGCTATGCAGAGCTGCCGGAAGGCATAGAAACGCCTGTCGGGCGGCTGGCAAAACCCTTTGGGCCGGGTGAACTGATGGATGTAATTGCCAGTGTCATGGAGAATAAAACCCTTTGAAATCATGTTCAGAGATGAAATTTCACCCCCTGCGCCAGTGGCAGTTCCGCACTGTAATTGATCGTGTTGGTGACGCGGCGCATATAGGCTTTCCAGGCATCCGAACCGGACTCGCGTCCGCCGCCCGTTTCCTTTTCGCCACCGAACGCACCGCCGATTTCTGCGCCTGATGTGCCGATATTGACATTGGCGATGCCGCAATCGCTGCCGTTCGCCGAAAGGAACAGCTCGCCCTCGCGCATGTCGAGCGAAAAGATCGAGGAAGACAGGCCTGCGCCAACGGCGTTTTGCAGGGCGATGGCTTTGTTCAAATCGGTGTAGCGGAAGACATAGAGGATCGGGGCAAAGGTTTCGCGCAGGCACGGCCCTTCATGCCGGTCCATTTCGACAATAGCGGGGGTCACATAGACGCCGGGACAATCGACCCGTTCCCCGCCGCTGACGGCAGCATCCATTGCCCGCGCTTCGCCAAGCGCTATCTGCATGCAATCAAAGGCATCCTCGTCGATCAGCGGCCCGGCAAGGTTCGCCGTATCAAGCGGATCGCCGACCGGGATGCTAGCAGCCGCTGTCTTCAACTTGGCAACAAAGCCGTCATACACCGCTTCATGCACAAACAGCCGCCGCAGGCTGGTGCAGCGCTGCCCACTGGTGCCCACAGCCGAAAACAACACGCCGCGCAGCGCCAGATCGAGATCGGCCTTGTCACTGACGATCGCCGCATTATTGCCACCAAGTTCGAGGATGGTTTTGGCAAAGCGTCCCGCCGCCGCCTGCCCGACCGCGCGGCCCATCGCCGTACTGCCGGTAGCCGAGATCAGCGCGATGCGAGGATCGGCGACCAATGCGGCACCGACATCGCGCCCGCCTTGCAGCATTTGCGAAAGTCCTTGGGGGGCACCGTCAAAGTCGCGCGCCACGCCATCGAACAAGGCCTGCACGGCATGCGCCGTTAGCGGCGTCTTTTCCGATGGTTTCCAGACAATGCTGTTGCCGCACACTAGGGCCAGCGCCGCATTCCATGCCCAGACCGCAACCGGAAAGTTGAACGCGCTGATGATCAGTGTCGGCCCCAGCGGGTGCCATTGCTCCATCATCCGGTGGCCGGGCCGTTCGCTGGCAATGGTCAGGCCATGCAATTGACGGGAAAGTCCGACCGCAAAATCGCAAATGTCGATCATCTCCTGCACTTCGCCCTCGCCTTCGGAGATCGGCTTGCCGCATTCGATGGTGACGAGACGGGCGAGATCGGCCTTATGCTCGCGCAGGGAATTGCCAAATCGGCGCACGAGTTCGCCCCGGCGCGGGGCGGGAATGGCGCGCCATTTGAGGAAGGCGGCTTGGGCTTGGTTCAGGGCAGCTTCGATGTCGGCAGACTGGGAGGTGGCGACGGAGCCGATGGAGGTGCCGTCGATAGGGGTGTGGACGGGCAGATCGCCCGATGGTGCCTCCAACCCCAACCGAACAAATAGCCCTGCAACCTCATCTAGCAGCACCGGCATCCCACTTCCCCACTTTCGTCATTCCCGCGAAGGCGGGAATCCATCACCTGAGCGACAGGTCTTACACGGGCATTACCGTTCACCGCAAGCTCGGGTGATGGACCCCGCCTTTGCGGGGGTGAAGGATAAGAAAGAAGAGTCGGTGTTGCTCAAATCTATCAATCCGACTATGCGGCCAACTCGTTTCAGGAGTGACAAAAAATGGCCGCCCTTGCCCCCTTCGATTGGTCCGATCCCTTTCAGCTCGATGACCAGTTGACCGAAGAAGAACGCATGATCCGCGATGCCGCGCACGGCTTTGCTCAGAGCGAGCTGCAACCGCGCGTAATCAAGGCGTTCGCGCAAGAACTGGACGCACCCGAACTCTTCCCGCTGATGGGGCAGGCCGGGCTGTTGGGCGCGACGATCCCTGAAACCTATGGCGGTGCTGGCGCGGGCTATGTTGCCTATGGCCTGATTGCGCGCGAGATTGAACGGGTCGATTCGGGTTATCGGTCGATGGCTTCGGTGCAGACGAGCCTCGTGATGTTCCCAATCCATGCTTATGGCTCTGAAGAGCAGCGCCGCAAATATCTGCCCGGGCTGGCAGCCGGCAAGCTGATCGGCTGCTTCGGCCTGACCGAGCCCGATGCCGGCAGCGATCCGGCGGGAATGCGCACCACCGCGAAGAAGGTCGACGGCGGTTATGTGCTCAACGGCAGCAAGACCTGGATTTCGAACGCGCCCTTCGCCGATGTCTTCGTCGTGTGGGCAAAAAGCGAAGCGCATGGCGGTGGTATTCGCGGGTTCGTTCTGGAAAAAGGCATGAAGGGGCTTTCCGCACCCAAGATCGAAGGCAAGCTCAGCTTGCGCGCCTCGACCACCGGCATGATCATGATGGACAATGTCGAGGTCGGCGAGGACGCGTTGCTGCCCGAGGTGCAGGGGTTGAAAGGCCCGTTCGGTTGCCTCAACCGTGCACGCTACGGCATCAGCTGGGGCGCACTGGGCGCAGCAGAATTCTGCATGCACGCCGCCCGTCAATATGGGCTGGATAGGCACCAGTTCGGCAAGCCGCTGGCCGCAAACCAGCTCTATCAGAAAAAGCTCGCCGACATGATGACCGATATTGCGCTGGGCCTGCAGGCATCGTTGCGCGTCGGCCGGCTGATGGACGAAGGTCGCCTTGCACCCGATATGATCTCAATCGTGAAGCGCAACAATGTCGGCAAGGCCTTGGACATTGCCCGCGCCGCACGCGACATGCATGGTGGCAACGGGATTAGCGAGGAATATCAGGTGATCCGCCACATGGTGAATTTGGAAACGGTCAACACCTATGAAGGCGCGCACGATGTGCATGCGCTGATTTTGGGCCGTGCGATTACGGGAATTGCAGCCTTTTAATCCTCCCCGGAACGGGGAGGGGGACTAGCGAAGCTGGTGGAGGGGCACGTCCGGTTCTCCTGACGGCAAAGCAGGAAAACTCTCCCGTGCCCCTCCACCATCCTCTGCGAGGATGGTCCCCCTCCCCCGTTGGGGGAGGATTACCGCCCCAACAAAGTCCGCGCCTGCCCAGCGATCTGAGCGAGCATAGCAGGGGTCGACAAGCCGCCACGCCGCGCCCGGTCGATAGTGGCACGGAATGGCCCAACACGTTCGCCCTGCGCCTCGATCCATTTCTGCACCGTGCCGACATCCATCGTCTTTTGCCGCCGCAGATAGTCGAGCCGCATCGCCTGGAAATCGCGCGCCAGTCCGGCGACCAGCAGTCGCTCCCACGGATCCTTGGGATCCATCTGCATCGCGCTATTCTGTGCCCAGCCAAGACCCAGCGCATCGCCGAGCAGGATGAACGCCTTGGTCAGTTCCTTGGCATCAGCCTTGCGCTCGGTCGCGAGGGCCGCAAGACCGATTGCGCCGTCAAGTTGCGCCATCCGGACCAGTTTTGCCGCCAGCTTGGGCGGAGCACCGCCACCCGCCAGCTTCTCGCCATAGGCTTCGGTCTGCGCCATAGCTTCCTCGGTCAACAACTCCTTGCGCGCGGCTGACAACTGCTCGATCACCGGCGCATAGGCCGCGACCGCCTGGCCGACGCTGCGGCCTTCCTGGCCATTGCGGATCATGTCCGCCATATGCGCGCGGGTTTCGACCGCGACCTGGTTGTAAAGCATGATGCGCGCGGCTTCGGGGATTTTAGCAGCGTCAATTTCTTCCCATAAAGTGGGTAGGTCGAACAGCCGTTCGGCAATCGCGAAGGCCTCCGCCACCACGCCCATCGCACAGCCTTCTTCCTCGGCCAGTTCGAACGGGTGCAGCATCCCCAAGCGGTTGATCATCCGGTTGGCAAGCTTGGTCGCAATGATCTGCGGGCGCAGCCTGTGCGTCAGGATCGCCGCTTTGTGCGCCTTTACCATCGGCGCCGGGAAGGCTGCAAGCAGCTCGCTGTCCATCGCGGGATCGGCGGCAAGCGGGCCTTCCTCTGCCGCATCCTGCGCGGCGAGTTTGGCGGTCGACAGCAATACTGCTAGTTCGGGCCGGGTCAGGCCGTGCCCTTCGCCCTCGCGCCGCAAATAATCGTCATTGCCGAGCAGCCCCTCAACCGTGCGGTCGAGCCGACCCTGGCTTTCGAAGGTTTCCATCAACCGGACATAGGCGGGCAGGTCGCCCACGCCGCCGCTTTCGGCGATTGACAGCGCCAGCGTCTGCATGCGGTTGTCGCCCAGCACCAGTTCGGCAACCTCATCGGTCATGCTGGCAAGCAGCTTGTTACGCGCCTCCAGTTTGAGCTTGCCCGACGCCATTTCGGCATTGAGCGCAATCTTGATGTTGACCTCATTATCCGAACAATCGACGCCGGCCGAATTGTCGATAAAGTCGGTATTGATCCGCCCGCCGCGCACACCGAAGGTAATCCGCGCCGCCTGGGTGACGCCCAGATTGGCACCTTCGCCGATCACTTTCGCCCGCACTTCATGCGCATTAATGCGCAGCGCGTCATTGGCCGGATCGCCGACTTCGCTGTGTGCCTCGCTTGCGTCTTTCAGATAGGTGCCGATGCCCCCGAACCACATCAGCCCGACATCGGCCTTGAGGATCGCCTTCATCAGCGCCGCCGGTTCGACCGCGCTTTCACTCAGCCCCAGCAGGCTCCGCACTTCGGGCGAGAGCTTGATCTCTTTCTCGCTGCGCGCAAACACGCCGCCGCCCTTGGAGATCAGCTTTGCGTTATAATCCGCCCAGCTGGAACGCGGCAGGTTGAACAGCCGCGACCGTTCCTTCCAGCTGGTGGCCGGATCGGGGTTGGGGTCGAGGAAGATGTGGCGGTGGTCGAACGCCGCGACCAGCTTGATCGACTTGGATAAAAGCATGCCATTGCCGAACACGTCGCCCGACATATCGCCGACGCCCGCGACCGTCACCGGTTCCTTCTGCACATCGACGCCCATTTCAGCGAAGTGACGCTGGACCGAGACCCAGCCGCCCTTGGCAGTGATCCCCATTGCCTTGTGGTCGTAACCGACCGATCCTCCGCTCGCAAAAGCATCGCCCAGCCAGAAACCGCGTTCAAGCGCAATGGCGTTGGCGGTGTCGGAAAAGGTCGCGGTGCCCTTGTCGGCAGCGACCACAAAATAGGGGTCTTCGCCGTCATGGATCACGACGCTTTCGGGATGGACGACCTTGTTCTCGACCAGATTGTCGGTCACCGACAAAAGCGTGCGGATGAAGATGCGGTAGCTTTCGGTCCCTTCCGCCAGCCAGGCATCGCGGTCGGTGCGCGCATCGGGCAGGCGTTTGGGATAGAAACCGCCCTTGGCCCCTGTCGGCACGATCACCGCATTCTTCACGCGCTGCGCCTTCATCAGGCCGAGTATCTCGGTACGGAAATCGTCGCGCCGGTCGGACCAACGCAGGCCCCCGCGTGCGACCGGCCCGGCGCGCAAATGGATGCCTTCGACACGCGGAGAGTATACGAAAATCTCACGCCAAGGGAGCGGCGCAGGCAGGCCCGGCACCTTGGCGCTATCAAGCTTGAACGCCAGCGCTTCCCTCGCAGCAGGGGCAAAGGCGTTGGTGCGCAGTGCCGCCTTCACCACCGCACGGAACAGACGGAGGATGCGGTCTTCGTCGATGGCGGAGACCTTGGCGAGGCCTTCGTTGATCTGCGCATCGAGCTTCGCAGCCTCTTTTGCGCGGTCGCCCTTGAAGGCCGGATCGTGGAGTGCGACGAAGAGCGACACAACCGCCCGCGCGATCGCGGCATGGTTGCCAAGCGCCGCCACCACCGTCGGGATACCGTAAGAAAGCCCGGTCTGGCGCAGATAGCGGAACCAGGCGCGGAACCAGACGACATCGCGCGGTTCGAGACCCGCCAGCGTAATCAGCTGGTTGAACGCGTCATTCTCCGCCTTGCCGTCGAGCACTTGCGACAGCGCAGCCTCGATGACTTCTGCCCGCGCCAGCACCGGTGCGGCATCCGCGCCACCGCGCAGGCCCAGATGGAAGTCGTGGATATAGGCGAGATCCCCATCCCCAATTTCGGTCGGCACCTGCTCGATCACAGTGAAGCCGAAATTTTCGAGCACTGGCACGACGTCCGAAAGCGGCATTGCCCCGCCCGCATTGTAGACCTTCAGGCTAAGCGTCGATGCATCACTGTCGTCATCCGCCACCAGCCGCGCCACGCGGCTATGATCGCGCTCCATTTCCAGCAGGGCGAGCATATCCTGCGCGGCTTCCTCGACCCTGTAGGCGATGCGGTGCGATTGCGGGAAGGCGCTGGCATAACGCTGCAGCAGCGCAGCAGCGCGCTTCTCGTCGGTCAGACGCGCCAGCTCGGCCTCAACCGCGGGTTCCCAGCCGCGCACCATCAGCTTCAGACGGCGGTCGAGCGCAGCCTCGTCAATCTTCACATTGCGGTCGGAGAAATCGAGCAGGTAGCGCAGCAGCCCCATGCCGCCATCTTCCAGGCTAATCGACCAGCCAAGTACGGTCGCGCCCTTTGTCTCGCTCAGCATTGCTTCGATCGAACGGCGCAGGCCGGTCGAAATGTCATCGCGCGGCAGCCAGACGAAGACAAACAGATGCCGCCCCAATGCCGAGCGCACGGCGAGCAACTTGGGCCGCGGCCGGTCAGTCAAGGACATTGCCGTCAACGTTACCCGTTCCAGATCGACGGGCTTGAAAGACACCAGAAGATCGTGTGGCAAAGCGGTAAGAGCATGCGCCATTGCCTTGCCCGCATGGCCCGACGGATCGAAGCCATAACGGTTCAACAGCTCTGCCAGATGGGTGCGCAGCAATGGGATGCGCTCGGGCGGGGTGGCAAGCGCGGCACTGGTCCATAGGCCGCCGGTGACTGCAAGCCGGTCCTTGCCAAGCGGCACGACGATAATATCCAGCTGCACTGCACGGTGCACGGTCGAGATACGGCTGGATTTGAGCAATAACGGCCCCTGCCCCCCTTCGGCAAAGAAGGCACGCGCCCGCTCGACGCTCTCGTCAGACAGCAATGGCAGATCGCTGGAACGCGCTAGTCCCAATCGGTTTTCAGGCTTGCCATCGGCACCAATATGCTCATGCGCCAGCACGGTCATGTTGCCATCCATGAACCAGCGAACGAGCGCCGCGCCCTCCCCTATCCCGGCACCTTCGGGCAGGCTGTCGGCATCCTCAGCCATTGCGCCCAGCATCTTGCGCCAGTCGGTTACCGCACTGCGAACATCGGCCAGCACATTGGCAAGCGCATCGGCCAATGCCTGCCTCTCTTTGGCATCGACACGGGAGGTTTCGACGTAAATGAAACTTTCCCGCTTGCCTGTCGAACCGCGCTTGTCGCTCAAGACTTTCAAGACGCCTTGATCGTTGCGTTCGACATCCAGGACTGGATGGATCAGTCGTTCGATATCAATGTTGGCCGATGCAAGTGCTGCCGCCGTCGAATCGACCAGAAAGGGCATGTCGTCGTTTATGATCGCAACCCGCATGACGAGTTTGCCTTGGGCATTGGCAAAACTGTTGATTGCGATATTGGGCCGGTTGCGTGCGCGCTGCATCGCGGTTTCAAGCAGGAATGCTGCGGCTTCGGCGCTCGCACTTTCATCAAAACCCTCATTTTCGCCGGGCAAGGCGCGCGCCGTTATCGCGGTGCGCAAGGTTTTTGAAAGTTTCGGATCGAGTTTTACCGCCTTCGCTTGGGCCTTCGCCATGGTTCACCTTTATCCCACGATGTTTTTTTGCGCCTATGCGCCTGTTGATACGGGCAAACAACCGGATAGTTGCGGTTGAAACTGAAATTGTCGGTCGTACCATGCTTGCTCCCCCGGCAGCGCTGGGTTACCAGCAGGTCGATAAAGATATTCGGGAAGGGAATTTATGGACCGTCGGCTGACCTTGTGGATTTTACTCGGCATGGCCTTGGGGGTGGTTGTCGGAGCGACACTGTTCTATTCGGTCGATGCTGCGGTGATCAAAGAGTCGGTATCGCCTTGGTTCAAACTGCTGTCTGACATCTTCCTGAACCTTATCAAATTGCTCGTCGCGCCGTTGATCCTTTCGACCATTGTCGTCGGTATAGCGCATATGGGCGACAGTGCAGCGCTTGGACGGATCGGGTTTCGCGCGATTGCCTGGTTTGTAACGGCAAGTTTCGTCTCGATCGGCTTAGGTTTGTTGATGGTCAACCTGTTCCAGCCAGGTATTGGCGCACCGATCCCCGCCGACGCTGCCGCAGCGGTCGGCGAAGTGAAAGAGCTGAAAGCAACCGAATTCATCCTCTCGATATTCCCGAAAAACGCATTCGAGGCGATGGCAACGAACAATATTCTGCAGATTTTGGTATTCTCGCTTTTTGCCGGCGTTGCACTGTCGGCGATCGGCGAAAAGGGTGCGCCACTTGTTCGCGGAGCCGACGCGCTCGCCGAAATGATGCTGCAAATTACCGGCTATGTCATGCGTTATGCCCCTATCGCGGTATTTGGTGCGCTTGCCAATGTCGTGGCGGTCAATGGTTTGGGCATCCTTGCGACCTATGTCGAACTGCTTGGTGAGTTCTACCTCTCGCTAATCCTGCTGTGGATCATATTGTTGAGCGTGGGCGCAGTATTCCTTGGCAATCGCATCTGGACGCTGATCCGCTATATCCGTCAGCCGATCATGATCGCCTTTTCGACCGCTTCGTCCGAAGCGGCGCTTCCCAAAATGTTCGAACAACTCGACCGTTTCGGTGTGCCGCGACGCATCTCCGGCTTCATGCTGCCGCTGGGTTACAGCTTCAATCTCGATGGATCGATGATGTATATGAGCTTTGCGACGATCTTCATCGCGCAAGCTTATGGCATCGACCTGTCGATCGGCACGCAAATCATGATCCTGTTGACGCTGATGATCAGTTCGAAAGGCATTGCCGCCGTTCCCCGTGCGTCGCTGGTGGTCATCACGGGCACGCTTGCAATGTTTGGTCTACCGGTCGAAGGCGTCGCCATCATCCTTGCCATCGACCAGTTCCTGGATATGGGGCGCACAGCGACCAATGTCGTCGGTAATGCGGTCGCCACCTCGGTGATTACCAAATGGGAAGGCATGCTTGAGGAACCCGAACCTGAATTTGTCGATCGTCCGCATGCTCCTGCCGACACTCCGGCGGCCGGTAGGGCCGGGCTGGATCTCGCCGGCGACATGGTGGAGGACCCACGGAAAGCGTGATGGCAACGCAGCCGGTCCTTGCCACTGAAAACGATCCCCTCGAAGGTTGGAGCCTGCCCGCCTGGACCTATGACGATCCCGAATTCCACAAGATGGAAATCGAACGCGTGTTTCGCACTTCATGGCAAATAGTCTGCCATATAACCGATATTCCCAATCCTGGCGACTGGCATAGCCTGGATTATATCGGCGAAAGCGTGATCGTGGTGCGTGGTACCGATGATGTGCTGCGTGCCTTTACCAATGTTTGCCGCCACCGCGGTAGCCGCCTTGTTGACGGGAACCATGGCTGTGCAAAAAAGCTGGTCTGCCCCTATCATGCTTGGACCTATGATCTAGACGGTAGGCTCGCCGGCGTCCCCGACAGCGCATCCTATCCGACGCTGGATAAAAACAAGGCCGGGTTAACGGTAATCGACATAGAAATCTGGCGTGGTTTCATCTTTGTGCGTCTCGAAGGCAACGGCCCCGCAGTCGCCGAAATGATGGCACCCTATGAACAACAGGTTGCCCCCTATCGTTTCGAGGAACTTACCGCGCTGGGCCGGGTCACGCTGCGCCCGCGCAATGTGAACTGGAAAAATGTTGGCGACAATTATTCGGATGGTCTGCACATCCCAGTAGCGCATCCCGGCCTGACCCGGCTGTTCGGCAAAAGCTATGGAGTGGAGGCAGAACCCTATGTCGACCGCATGTGGGGGGATCTTGCTGAACGGCCTTCCGTCAACTGGTCCGAACGCGCCTATCAAAATCTTTTGCCCGATGTGCCGCATTTGCCAGCGGCCAACCAGAAACGTTGGCTCTATTTCAAGCTCTGGCCTTCAGTTGCCTTCGACATCTACCCCGATCAGGTGGATTTCATGCAGTGGCTGCCCACCGGCCCCACCAGCTGCGTCATAAGAGAGATTAGCTATGCCCTGCCTGATGGGCGCCGCGAAATGAAAGCTGCGCGCTATCTCAACTGGCGCATCAACCGACAGGTGAATGCCGAGGACACCGTTCTGATCACCCGCGTGCAACAAGGCATGGCCAGCCGCAGTTTTTCGATGGGGCCGTTATCGGATAAGGAAGTGTGTCTCAAAAATTTCTGCCGCCGGATGCGCGAGCTGATCCCTGAGGCGCGGTTGGGGGAAAGACCTAAAGCGGGTTGGAGTAATTCGTGGGCCTAATTTCTTACCGTAGTCCTGAGCCTGTCGAAGGGCGTCTTGAAGTTTGCGCTGCAATTGCTGGACGCCCTTCGACAAGCTCAGGGCTACGGTTTTTCGTTGGGCCTATGAGAAAGCAACTATCTACATGAAATACGACGCCATAATCATCGGCGCCGGTCATAACGGCCTCGTCTGTGCATTCTACCTCGCCCGTGTCGGTCTGAAGGTGCGCATCGTCGAACGCCGCGATGTCGTCGGTGGGGCAGCGGTAACCGAGGAATTCCACCCAGGTTTCCGCAATTCGGTCGCCAGCTACACCGTCAGCCTGCTTCAACCCAAAGTGATTGCGGATATGCGTCTTCACGATCACGGCTACCGCGTGATCGAACGGCCTATTTCGAACTTCCTGCCTCAGGAAGATGGCGGCTATCTGAAGCTTGGCGGCGGGCTGGAAAAAACGCAGGCGGAGTTTGCCCGTTTCTCCGAACATGACGCCCGCATCCTGCCCGAATATTATGATAGTCTTGAAGTTGTGGCCGATGTGTTACGAGAGCTTGCAATGCAATCGCCACCCAATATAGGTGATGGTATCAAGAGCTTGATCGACGGAGCCCTTCAGGGTCGCAAACTTGCAAGGCTGCCGATCGAGCGGCAGCGTGACGTGCTCGATCTCTTCACGAAATCGGCGCGCACGCTGCTAGATAGCTGGTTTGAAAGCGAGGCTGTAAAGGCTGCTTTCGGTTTCGATGCTGTTGTCGGCAACTATGCCAGCCCCGATACCCCCGGCAGCGCCTATGTTCTCCTCCATCACGTCTTTGGCGAAGTGAATGGCAAGAAGGGCGCATGGGGGCATAGCGTTGGCGGCATGGGACAAATCACACAGATTATGGCCAAGGTCTGCCGCGATGCAGGCGTAGAGATCAGCCTGGAAAGCCCGGTTGCGCGCGTGCTTGTCGATGGTGGCAAGGTTGCAGGGGTGCGGCTAGAAAATGGTGAGGAGATTGCAGCCGACCGGGTTATTTCCAATGTCGGGCCCAAACTTCTCTACGAACGCCTGATCGATAGCAACGATCTAAGCAGTGAGTTCCACCGCCGCATCAAGGGCTTCAAAGCCGGTAGCGGCACTTTCCGCATGAACGTAGCGCTTTCCGAATTACCCCGCTTCACCTGCCTGCCCGAACCGGGTGAGCATCACCAGTCGGGCATCATCATTGCCCCGACGCTCGATTATATGGACAAGGCCTTCCTCGATGCGAAACGCTATGGCTGGTCAAAACGGCCGATTGTCGAAATGCTGATCCCTTCGACCGTCGACGATAGTCTGGCTCCGGCGGGCCAGCACGTCGCATCGCTATTCTGCCAGCAATTTGCGCCAGAGCTTCCCGATGGGCGCGATTGGGATGCAGAAGAAGATAAAGCGGCTGACACGATCATCGACACAGTCGAGGCCTATGCGCCGGGTTTTCGTGCCTCCATCTTGGGTACGCAGATTCTGTCACCAAAAGGGCTTGAGGGTAAATTTGGGCTGGTTGCGGGCGATATCATGCATGGCAATATGAGCCTGGATCAGCTATGGAGTGCCCGCCCCGTACTGGGCCATGGGGCCTATCGCGGGCCATTAAAAGGCCTCTATATGTGCGGCGCGGGTAGCCATCCTGGCGGCGGGGTCACAGGTGCTCCGGGGCATAATTGCGCTCAGGAAGTGCTGGCCGATCGATCTTGGCCAAGCCGGTTGTTACGTAACAGATAACTTGTCTTGACATTTATCAAGCCCGTTCGTCCTGAGTAGCGACTGAAGCCAAAGGCTGAAGGCGCGTATCGAAGGACCCTTCGATACGGCACCTCACTACGTTCGGCACCTACTCAGGGTGAACGGATTTAGTTGTTTGTATTTTTACGCCGCGCCCACCAGTAAAGCGGCAGGCCTGCCAGCATCAAGGCGATGCTGGATAATGAGATGGCAAGGCCTGCACCCCAGAGGCTCCAAAAGCAAAAGGCGATACCGATTACCGCTATCGGCCTTGCCACATGTCTTTTCCACGCGATGATTGCAACCGCCAGATAGAGCCATAATACCACCGATGTCGTCAGCAGGGCGGTATAGGTGAACAGCGCCCCCATCGATTTGCTGCTGTTCGACCAGATCAGAACGGTCGCCAACAGGCTGGATATGATCAGCGAAATGGCAGGCGTCCCCCAGCGATTATTGCGCGCAAAAAATTGCGGCATCATGCCGCGTTCCGCCATATCGCGCGGTACCTCGCCCTGCACCAATATCCAGCCATTGACCGCACCGATAGCGCTGATGGCTGCAAAGGCAGCGATGAAGGCGGCAGGAGTTGCGGCCCAATAGGTCGCAACAAACAGCTCAAACGGTGCGTTGGAATTGGCTACTGTTGCAGCAGGCAGCATCAGGGCGACACCCGAACAGACGATCAGATAGAGCAGGCCGGTCAACCCCGCACCAACCAGCGTTGCACGCGGGATGACCTGCTGCGCATTGGCAACACGCCCGGCGGCAAGGCAGGCGGATTCGAAACCGAGCATCGCCCAAAGGGTCTGCGCTGCTGCTTGATTGGTAGAGGCAAGCGATAGGCCTTCATCAGGAAAGGGTGTAACATTTTGCGTGCCCGACTGACCCAGAACAAGCGCAATCAACATGACAACGACAAGCAGCGGTATCAGCTTAATCAATGTTGTGAGGACCTGAAAACCCCCGGCGCTGCGCGTGCCTGCCATATTGAGGAGCGTCAGCGCCCATATCACCGCCAGCGATCCCATCGCCGGATGCTCACTCAGCACAGGCCAAAAACTGCTACCATAGGACACAGCGGCAATCGCAATCGTCACCATCCCTGCCCAGACATATACCCACAGGCTAAAGCCGACCAGAAAGGCGGGGATACGGCCAAATTCCGCCTCGACCATGCTAACGGGTGCCTCCCCCGTCCCTGCCATCAGGCGTGCGAACAGCCAGGCAAGGCAGAGTGCGCCAGCTATGGTCACAACCCAGCCTGCAACCGCATTCCAGCCAAACGGCGCAAGGGTGGCAGGAAGCAGGAATACACCCGAGCCGATCATATTGCCCATGACGAGGGCAACCGCCATGAAAAAGCCGAGCTTTTGGCCCGGCTTTTTCGATTTGGCGTTCATCGAGCTAAGATCAGAAATCGCGGCTGAATTTAATACCGATCACCCTTGGCTTGATCAGCGTATCGTAGAACGAGCCACCCAACGGTGTAGCAGGAGTAACTCCTGTACCGCACGTAGTTTCGATACATTGGGTACCGGTGTTTACAACGCCATATTCGTCGAGGAGATTGGTTGCGAATGCTTCAATGCTCCAGTCTTCGTTCTTCACGCCAAAGCTGAAGTCAACCGTGGTATAGGAACCGAGCCCGCCCTTGATTGCCTTTTGCACGGTGCGAAGATCGCTGGTACGGCTGCCGGTATAATTTGCTGCCAGTTGCACATGACCATTCCAATCTGAGATTGGAAATTCATAGCGAGCGACGGCATTAGCCTTAAACTTTGGTGTGACTGGCAGGCGTGAACCGGTCGGGGCTAGCGTTGAATTAAATTCGTTCGGCCGGTCGATTGCGCCACTACCGTTCAAATCGGCATTGATTGTACAATCGAACTGTGGGTTGGCAATGGCACAAAAATCACGGCGAATCTGGGCATCGTTGTAGCTTGCTCCGATATTGAGGCTAAGCCCGCCAGCGCGATAGCCGAAGTCGATCTCGGCCCCTCTTATACGTGCAATCCCAGCATTACGAATTTCAGTAAGGCCGTTGGCACCAAGGAACGACAACTGGATGTTGTTCCAATCGAGCTGATAGACAGCACCGTTAAAACGAAAACCGCCAAAGGTCGTTTTCCAGCCGAGTTCGTAGTTATCGAGTTCGTCAGGCCCGTATGGAGGCAAAGTACCGCGGCGATTGATCCCACCCGGACGGAAACCACGCGACCATGTTGCATAAACCAGCGCGTCATCGTTAATCTTATAAGTCGCATTCAACTTATAGATCGCATCGGTATCTGAAGTGCTCTTGTTAACGTTCGTACATGGCGCACCAGCCAGAATTGGTTGTGCGAACGTGCCGCCCGGGTTGTCGCGGAATTCCGCACCAGTCGTTGTAATACAGCGTGCGACACCGGTATTGCTGGAATAACCGCGGGCAAAACCGAAAAAGCCGAATAGCGAATTGTCGTATTTATACAGCCGCGCCCCGCCTGTCAGCGTCAACTGATCCGTAACATCAAAGCTTAACTCACCAAAGGCCGCATAGTCGCGGTCGGTACGCTGCTGTTTGGTCAGCCAGATGTTACTGTCGGTACCTGGGACGGTAATCGAGTCTGCGATATCATCGATAATATAATTCTGTTCGATATTATGGCTCTGCCGTTGCCAGAATAGCCCGCCGATAAAGCGCAAAGACGCATCCTGAGGCGAGGCGATACGAAATTCGGCAAAGCTTTTCCGGTAACGATCAATACCTTGGACATATTGGTTCGGACTGACGGGATTTCCGGCGTTATCATACCAATAAGCTCCATAACCGGATAAAGCATCATAGAAATAGCCATAATCCGAATAGTCGCTTTGTGTCTCGGTCTTGCGGCGAAGATGCCCGCCGGTCAGTGTCAGATCCCAATTGCCGATCTTGCCTTCGATGGTCAGCGCAGCATTGATCCATTTGTCTTTGCTGCCTTCAGGGTTATACTGTGTCGTCTGATACCGACCGAGATTTAAGCCAGAACGTTCCCGCCCATAGCTGCCCTCGGTCTTCTGCACCTGCCCCATCAATGTCGGCTTGATCGTCCAGCTATCATTCAGATCGATACCAAGCGCCAAACGCGCACCATAGGTTTCGGCATCATTGTAATTTTTTTCGACCAAGACAGCATTGCTCTGGGTGATACCAGAAGTTGCATAAGTGCGCGCGCCGGGTACGTTGTCAATATAGCCGCCATCGTCACGATACCAACCGACGAGCCGTGCCGCTGCGTTGCCGCTAATTGGTACGTTTAAAAAACCTTCATAGATCGCGCCAAAATCCCCGTGCGCGACGTTGTTGATCTCGACACCGGCATTGCCATAGAAACCGGACGTATCGGGCGCATTGGTGACAAGTTTCAGCGTGCCCGCCATCGAGCTTGCCCCGTAAAGCGTGCCCTGTGGGCCGGCAAGCGCCTCTACACGTGCCAGATCATAGGCATGGATATCCAGCGCACCTTGAATAGTCGTAATCGGCATTTCATCGAGATAAGTGCCGACGGTGGGCAAAGAGGCCGAGTGATTGGCGTTTTCACCACTCGCAACGCCACGAAAATAGACTTGCGCAAAACCGGGGCCGCCCTGTTGGATCGTAACCGAAGGCAGGAACTTTACAACATCGGCAAATTCATTGACTTGCAGCTGGTCGAGTTTTTCGGTGCCGATCGCCGTGATCGCGACAGGTACGTCCTGCAAATTCTGTTCGCGTTTTTGCGCCGTAACAACGATTTCGTCGCCGTCTTCTCCACCTGCATCCTGCGCGATGGCAGGAACAGAAAAGCCGATTGCGGTCGATGCCAAAAGCGTCGCGACACTAGCTCTGCGATGAAACGAACTTAATGCTTTATGCACTGCAAACCCTCCAGTTGATGCAATAGTGCAATTCCACATATTTTCGGTCTTGCCGCAACAAATTTTCTACGAAAAGCTGATTGAAAACATATTTTTGCGCAGTTTGTGACATTCGCGCAACGCCTGTGTAAAGAAAAGGGCCGCCCCATTAGAGACGGCCCAGTATGGCATATTGCCAGTTAGGGAGGAAAGCGTGCCCCAAATGAAAGGCACGGGCATAGTCCTAAAGCAAAATGGTTAACCGATCCTTAAAATTCCTATGACTCAACAGGAACCACTGTGACGACCTTCGACCGAAAAGGAAAAAGGTGCGCCGTTGCTAATTCCTTGCGACTGGATTTGGATCAAGCGAGGAGTCTCTCTACGAATTGTCGTCAACCCCTGCCCGGTACCTTTGCAGGAATAGCTGATCGTTACTGACATAGGGCTGGAACGAACAACAAAATGACTGCATTGCGAATTGGCATGATGCTCGATCTGAGCCAGCATGCGTGGATCGCTAACACACAGTTGATTTACGGGCGCAGCTGCACTGCTGCCGACTGCACGCAACATCCAGCGCCCCCGTTCCAGATTGCCAAGCGGGCCCAGCACATCGCCTTGACCCAAAGCATGCGCAGAAATGCCCGCGCCCAACGCAACAACAATCGCCAAACAAGTTATCAAAGGTTTTGATTTCATAATGCTTCGTTCCGCCGTAAATTTAGCCCCCAGCGACCCGACCCTTGTTAGTTTCGATTTTATAATCGAATTCCATCAAATCTTACGATAAACCGTTTCAGATGAACGATCAATTGTACAAAAGAGGTTAATTACAGCTGAATACAAGCTGCAATTCAGTTTGACATACTTAGCAAACTGATTGGAAAACGTCGCGAACAAAATTCACAATTGACGACAATGTTTCCAGTTTCATCGGCCATATCTTTGCGTTCATCTGCCGGGAAACGCGCAATCACGTCACGTATATGGTTCAGATCGCAGCGACAGCCTTTGGCAAGGCCTACCCCATTTTCTATACGAACCCGATCTTCTTCATGAAAAAGCCGCCAAACGATTTCCTCAAGCGAAAGTTTGGAATTGGTCAGTTCGTCGGCTGTCAACGTATCGGCGAGTGCGTATACATGCTCCCATTCCGGGTGATCCATGCGAACATGCAACCGCTCGCGGCCTTCCTCGCCTTCGGGTAGATGTTGAACAAGAAAGCCACCGGCAACGCACCGCCCTTTAAAATGTCCGACTGCGACCTTGATCAGCGTCGGTATCTGTTCCGATTGCCCAAAATAGGCTGTTGCCGCGGCGCTTAGAGTTTCGCCCTCCAACGGCACGATGCCCTGATACCGGCCACCGCCCTCGGCTGCGGTGCGCTCGCGGTCAAAAGTGATTGCCAGATAACCTTTGCCGAACAATCCAAAAAGCGTGGCATTAGGCGGCAGTTCCGCAAGCTTCGCCATGTCAAACTGAGCATAACCACGCAAAGCACCATCCCGGTAATCGCAAACCAGCATTGAAATAGCACCGCTTTCGGTCTGTGCCTGCAGCGTCAATTGCCCATCAGTATCTTTGAGCGTTGATCCCAATAGCGCAGTCAGGACCAATGCTTCGGCCAATGTTTTTTCGACCAATGGTGGATAGGCATGCGCTGAAAGAATATCCGCAAGTACAGCCTCAAGCCGTACGACCCGTCCGCGTGCATGCATTTCCGGAATTGAAAAGCGCAATGGCTTATCGGAATAAGTTTCGGATTGAGGCGGCATCACAACAGCCCGAAACACCAGAGCAAAACAGATTTCTGCGCGTGTAGCCGGTTCTCGGCTTCATCCCAAATCAACGATTGCGGGCCGTCAATTACCGCAGCGGTTACTTCCTCCCCCCGGTGCGCAGGTAGACAATGGAGGAATTTGGCGTCGGACTGTGCCGCTGCCATCAACCTTTCGTCGACCTGATAGGGCATCATCGCCGCGATCTTGTTATGCGCGTGATCCTGCCCCATTGATACCCAGGTATCCGTGATGACGACATCCGCCCCAGCCGCGGCCTCCACAGCATCGCGAGTGAGCGTTATCGTCGAGCCATTGGCGCGAGCCGCATCGATAAAGCGCGTATCGGGTTCATAGCCCTGCGGAGTCGCGATTCGCATGTTGAACTTCATCAGTCCCGCTGCCTCGATCACCGAATTCAGCACATTATTGCCATCGCCGATCCAAGCAACCTCCAGCCCAGGCAGCGCCTTTCCAAATTCGACCAGCGTCAGCAGATCGGCCATGATCTGGCAGGGATGCGACAGATCGGTCAGGCCGTTTATCACCGGGACCGTGGCGTAAGCGCTGAGTTCCTCAATCTTGGCATGATCATCAGTGCGGATCACGATCGCATCGACATAGCGCGAAAGGACGCGTGCGGTATCGGCAATACTCTCCCCGCGCCCCAGCTGCATCTGGCCCGAGGCCATGAACATGCTGTCACCGCCCAGCTGCTTGATCGCCATTTCGAACGAGGCGCGGGTGCGGGTGGAGTTTTTTTCGAAGATCATGCCCAATGTGCATCCAGCGAGTGGCGCATCCGGATCCGCTCTGCCCCTGGGCCAGCCATCGCGAGCTGCCTTGCGATCAAGCGCATCGTTGATCATCGCCGCAATCGCGTCGGGGCCGGCATCGGTTAGGCTCAGGAAATGTCTAATCATATTTACGATCCCTAATTCTTAGAGACCATCATTCCTGCCGAAGCAGGGGTGACGAGCAGTTGATCTTACGCCGCCTTCGGCATTTCGTAACTTGCCGCCCCCGCCGACAGCTTTTCCATGAAGGTCGCGATATGGCTGTCGTCGATATTCAGCGGCGGCAGCACACGCAAGGTGTTGTCTCCGGCAGCCACGGTCAGCAGCCCGTGATTATCGCGCAGATGAGCAACAAAACTGCGGGTTTCATGCGTCATCATGATACCCAGCATCAGGCCCTTGCCGCGAACGCCGGTAAACAGGTCCGGATAGTTGCCGATAAATTGTTCGATTGCCGCGCGCAGCTTGTCGCCCAGACTGCGCACATTTTCCAGAAACTCATCATTGGCAACGACATCCCACACCGCTTGGCCGGCTGCCATCGCCAGCGGATTGCCGCCATAAGTCGAACCATGCGTACCGAATATCATACCGCGCGCCGCCTTTTCCGTGGCGAGGCAGGCACCCAGCGGGAAGCCGCCGCCAATGCCCTTGGCGGTCGCCATGATATCAGGCACGATGCCATATTGTTCATAGGCATAGAGCGTGCCCGACCGCGCAACGCCGCATTGCACCTCATCAAGCACCAGCATCAGGTCCTGCTCGTCGGCCAGCGCACGCAGACCCTTCATAAATTTATCGGAAGCAGGGCGAACCCCTCCCTCGCCCTGGATCGGCTCCACTAGAAAGCCTGCGGTATTCGGTCCGATTGCCGCCTTAGCACCGTCCAGATCGTCGAAATCGACATATTTGAAACCACTTAAAAGCGGCGCAAAACCCTTGTGCATCTTTTCCTGATTGCTTGCTGAAATCGTCGCCATTGTGCGCCCGTGAAAAGCGTTTCTGAAGGTGATGATCTCGAACCGCTCGCTGCCTTCGCTTTGGTGATAGGCACGCGCGGTCTTGATTGCGCATTCGACGGCCTCCGCACCGGAATTGGTGAAGAACACGGTATCGGCAAAGGTCGTATCGACCAGCCGCTGGGCAAAAGCCTCTCCCTGCGGACTACCGTAAAGGTTCGACACGTGTATCAATGTTGCTGCCTGATCTTGAATTGCCTTGGTCAGATGTGGATGGCCATGCCCCAACAGATTGACCGCGATCCCCGCAGCAAAATCCAATGCGCGGCGACCGTCTTCGGAGATCAGCCATGCCCCCTCCCCTCGCACCGGACGAAACCCGCAACGCGGGTAGACAGGCATGAGAGGGGTAATCGACATGGGCTGGTCCTTTCCATTATGCCAAAAGGCAAAAAGCGGCCCCGTGGGACCGCCATTGTTAAAACATGGCTATAAGCGCCATAAAAAAGCAAATCAACCCGCGCCTGGTTAGCGGTCCTTTCCATGACTAAACAGTATTAGAGTTTGGACCCTAGAATTATTGGCACGGCTCATCCTCACAAAGCGCGACAGGATCGGCACTTTTGAAACGATATTCAAAAACCGGATTATCTGGATGCCAATTGCATTCCTTCGTCGGTGAAGCGCACTTGCGCAGGATCAAGCTTCAACACTTGACGGAAATAGTCGTCTCCTGTCGCTTTCACTTTGTCGGATATCTGGCGATCAGGTTTTGCCTTCAGCGCCAACATGGTGCCCCCGGTCATCATCCCGATAATCGCAAACTGTTCGTAAAGTCGCTGTTTGTCGGCATCGCTAGCACTCGCAACGGCTGGATCGACGGCCAGAGCCGTCCGCAATTGTGCAATTAAAGAATTGCCGTAACTCGGTGGAATTTCAATGCCCGTCGCGGCTTCATGAGACGTGCTTATAAACAGCGCAACCGCAGTTGGAAGGTCGCGGCGCGGCTGGCCGAACTGCCGCTCGACCTGCCCAAAGCGGGACAGCAGATCGCGGAATAGCGCCTCGGCCTCTGCTCGTTTGGCGGACGGATAAGCGGCCGCCAGTTCGCGTGGCGTATCGATACCAGCCACGGGCCGAAAACTCAGCCTTGCAGTCTTGGGTGGCGCAGCCTTGGCAGGCGGCTGAGCGCTTGAATCGCTGTCGGCTGCCTTCATCACCAATTCCATCCGATCGACAAGCGTGTTTGCCATCAATGCATTGGTGAAAGCCCCGCCGTCCATTAAATAGACGTTAGTCATTTCCTGCGCTTGCACTGGGAAGGTGCAGGGGATTGCCGTCAACGTTAAAAGCATCGATGCAAGAAAAAAGCGGGCGTTGCGCATAAACATAGCTTCCTAATCGGCCCCAAGTTTCAGTTTTTATCAATCGATGGTTCGTCGAACAACAGCAAAGCCGACGACTGGCCTTTCATCGGCTTCAGTTCGACCCAATTCGGCTGCAATCATGCCTGCATTGTTGAAATCTCGATCCTGTTGGTCAGTGTATTATGGACCGGACATTTGTTGGCGATTTCGATCAGCTTGGCACGCTGCTCATCGTTAAGCCGACCTTCCAGACGCACCACACGGTCGATCATATCAACGGGCTTGTCCTCGTTCTCACCCGTACGAAGCTCTCTCGAATGTTCAAGGGCGACATGCACCTTTTCAAGCGGCCAGCCTTTCCGGGCCGCATACATTTCCAAAGTGATCGCGGTGCATGCACCCAGCGCCGACAGCAGAAGCTCATAAGGGGTTGGGCCATTGTCGATCCCGCCGACATCCTCAGGCTCTCCCGCCGCCCATTCATGTATACGCGCCTTGATGCGTTCGGCATAAACACCATCAGCGCTTTCGACGGTTGCACAGGGATTATCGGTCACCATTCAGCTCCTTGCGTTTGGCATCGGCAATGCGCCTTCGCAGATACCCATAGAGCAGCAGATGGAAGCCGATCAGCAGCA
>JBOFLS010000109.1:0-3553 GCA_051657985.1 Sphingorhabdus sp.
TAGAGTTTGTCCTATTTAGATAGAACCGTAGTGCTGAGCCTCCTGAGCTTGTCGAAGGGCGAAGCACGCCTAGCCGATAAGCGCCCTTCGACAGGCTCAGGGCTACGGTGAAGTTTCAACTTAAACAGGACAGACTCTAGTTGCGATCAAAACCAACAAAAACCGCAGCCTCATCCACGCTTTTCCGTTCCGAAACCACCGCATTGGCCGGAAAATCTTCATCCGGCCAGCCAAGCGCTATGCTTTTCATGATCACCTGATCGTCGGCGACCCCGGCATGTTCGCGAACCACAGGCGATTGCATGATGCCCTGGCTGTTGATCACCGCACCCAGCCCGCGCGACCAGGCGGCGTTGACCAAGGCCGTCGCCACGGCGCCGCAATCGAAGGGGGTATCGTCGCTGCCGTCCAAAACCCTGTCATAAGTGATGATCACGCACACCGGCGCATCGAACTGGCGGAAACCCCGCAAAACCCAATCCTGCCGCCTTTCCGCATCGTCGCGCGCAATTCCCATCGCGCCGAACAGTTGCTTGGCGACACCGATCTGCCGTTCGCGGTGCTTGCCCTCGAACGCCTGACCGGTGCGAAACTCGCGCGATTGCGGCACGCCGGCAATCATACGCTCGGTATTACCTTTGCGAATGCGATCAAGCGGTTCGCCAGCGATCACGTAGAAATTATAAGGCTGTGTATTCATCGATGATGGTGCGCGCATTGCAAGTGTGAGGATCTCCTCGATCAACTCGCGGGGAACAGGATCAGGTTTATAACCCCGGATGCTACGCCGCCCCATTATAACATCATCGAAATTCATTGTTCTAATGGTCCATTTTCCATGTTCAACATGCAACCACATTTACCGCCAGCCCACCCTGACTGGTTTCTTTATAGCGCGATGACATATCGATACCCGTTTGTCGCATCGTTTCAATCACCTGATCAAGCGATACTTTTGGCCGCTCGCTGCTGTGCAGTGCAAGCCGCGCTGCGTTGACTGCTTTGACTGCACCCAGGGCGTTGCGTTCGATGCAGGGTATTTGCACCAGTCCGCCAACGGGATCGCAGGTAAGCCCGAGATTGTGTTCCATGCCGATTTCAGCGGCACTGGCAACCTGTTCGGGCGTTCCGCCCCAGATCGCGGCCAAGCCGGCGGCCGCAATCGAACAAGCTACACCAACTTCACCCTGACAACCCATTTCCGCCCCGGAAATCGAAGCGCGCATTTTATAAAGCAGCGCAATGCCACCCGCCGTCAGTAGAAAACGCCGCGCTATATCCGGGGATCGGCCCTCGCCTGTTGCATAATATTTGAGGACAGCGGGAACGATGCCCGCCGCGCCATTGGTTGGTGCGGTAACAACGCGTCCACCAGCTGCGTTTTCCTCGTTCACTGCAAGGGCATAGACATTAAGCCAATCGAGCAAGCGCTCTGCCTCGTTTGCGCCAATGCCGCTGTTCAGCCTTGCGAAGACTTCGGGTGCGCGGCGGCGCACATTCAAACCACCGGGCAAGATACCTTCGGTCGAAAGCCCACGATCGATACAGCCAAGCATGGCAGTAACAATATTATCCAGGCCCGAAAGCGTTGCTTCACGCGGACGGAACTCATCCTCATTAGCCAATACGGTTTCCGAGATATCGAAGCCTTCATTGGCACATAAAAGGACTAAATCGCTACCAGAGGCATAAGCAAACCTTCCTTTAAAGGCGGCGGCAATCTTATCTTCCGGCGCGGGCGTACTCAGTTGCTTTTCTGTTGCGAAAAAGCCGCCACCAGTCGAGTAATAGGTTTCCTCGATCAACAGTTCATTCGCGGCAAAGGCGCGCAGAACCATGCCGTTGGGATGCAGATCGGGCATGACATGACTATCCAGGCGAATATCATGTGCAGGATCAAAAGCTATTGTCCGGCCATTTGGTAAGCGCAACTGTTTGCTTTTTCGAACTCTGTCGAGTTCGGCCGAAATGCAGTCGGGATCGATTCGTGACGGACGGTGACCAAGTAATCCCAGAATTACCGCATCGATTGAGCCATGTCCTACACCGGTTAACGCAAGAGAACCCTGAAGCGCTATGTCCATACGCTTCACCCGGTTTAACGCAGCTGCGCCTTCCAGATTATGGATGAAACGCCGTGCGATCCGCATCGGGCCGACCGTATGCGAGCTTGATGGGCCAATACCGACGCGGAATAGATCAAGAATGGAAATCATTGCGCGGAGTCGAGACCCAATATTGTGCCACAGGTAAGAAGTATCCGAGAGAGGCAATTAGCGATAAATAATCATCCTAATTCGTTTATTTTGTTTGATTGCAAGCAGAATTTCAAGCGGTGCCAGCAGACGACTGGGCCAGCGGTTGACAGGCTTTGATACAAACAAAGACTATTTGGGAAAAAGCGAACGGCATGCCGGTAAGAAAATAGACATGGATTGACGGCATAGCCAACAGAATTCCGCCATTGTCGCTTGCTTGGAAATAAGCCAGGTCTTTTGAATGGGACAATATGGCAATCATGAAAGCCGACAGAGCCCAAAAACCAGCAGGAATATAGATATTGTCGAATGGGTATTAGACCTTGTTCGATTTTTGATTGAGTCAAAATCGCGGTCTAATGTCATTTGTTCTTCGTGATTTCCGAGCCGTGAAATGTTCCATTTCACTTGAAATCACTTTAGGTTGGTTGCGGGAGTAGGATTTGAACCTACGACCTTCAGGTTATGAGCCTGACGAGCTACCGGGCTGCTCCATCCCGCGCCACCAACAAGGGCTGCGCCAAAACGACCGCAGCCTGGAAGCCTTTTGTTTTGCATATCACACTCGCGATATGACTACGGGTCGCCTCATCCCGTAAATTTTGCATGACCTTTTAAAAAAGATCGCTGAGAAATAAAAAACGGCCGACAACTGTTAAGGTTGCGCGGCCGCTTTTTGAATTATGAATGGGTTTTTTCCGTGCTTGCTCTCAAAGCGCCGGCTGCAATGCCTGGCGACGCCCTACTCTTCCAACGCTTAAGCGGTAGTACCATCGGCGCAATCAGGTTTCACGGCCGAGTTCGAGATGGGATCGGGTGGGTCACTGACGCTATGGTCACCAAGCAATGAAGCAGGCGCTCTGTTAGCAATTTTGGGTTTAATCGATGCCCGTGCTGGTTGAGACTTATTATCCAACCTCTCGGACAGACCGTTTCCAGTACTGTCGTTGATGGCGGGACTCTAAAGTGCGAAAAGAGTAATTAGGACTGGTTAGCTTCACGCGTTACCGCGCTTCCACATCCAGCCTATCAACGTGATGGTCTATCACGACTCGATGAAATCTAATCTTGAGGGAGGCTTCCCGCTTAGATGCTTTCAGCGGTTATCCCGTCCATACATAGCTACCCTGCTGCGCGGCTGGCGCCACGACAGGTACACCAGAGGTATGTTCAACCCGGTCCTCTCGTACTAGGGTCAACTCCTCTCAAATTTCGACGCCCACGGCAGATAGGGACCAAACTGTCTCGCGACGTTCTGAACCCAGCTCACGTACCACTTTAATTGGCGAACAGCC
>JBOFLS010000110.1:0-13810 GCA_051657985.1 Sphingorhabdus sp.
ACGCGCAGGATTTCAGGATCGACCTCATCCAGGCTTTCCAGCTTCGGCTTGGCCTTGGGCGCGGCGTAATAATAGGCGTCCTGATAATCGATCGGCGGCACATTGAGCTTCGCCCAATCGGGCGGCGTCATCGTCTGCCATAGGGCAAACGCCTTCAATCGCCATTCGAGCATCCATTCGGGCTCATTCTTCTTGGCGGAGATGAAGCGGACGGTATCCTCGTTCAGCCCCTTGGGCGCGAAATCGGTTTCGATGTCCGATGCCCAGCCATGCTCATAATCGGCGACCCTTGCGGCGGCATCCCATGCGGCCTGATCTTTCAGTTCTACTTGGTCGCTCATGATTGCACCGTTGTAAGAATTTGTTTCACACGAAGACACGAAGAGGGCAAATTTTGCCCAACGGGTATCATTTCGAATTGCCCCGATGAGGTTTTCATCGAAAATCTTTTGAAAGGCGCTACGCGCCGGCCATACACAAACATCTTCGTGTCTTTGTGTGAACCAAAAACAACCATGCTTACCGCCCCGCCACTAGGCTGCTGAGCGATACATCGGCCAAGGCCCCACGCACGGCCTGGTTCACGATCGCCCAGTGCGGTTTCACGCTGCAATCATGCTCGATCACGCAATTGCAGCTTGTGGCATTGATGCAATTGGTCATGGCAATGGGCCCTTCGACCGCCTCGATAATATCGGCAAGCGTGATCGCTGCCGCCGGGCGCGACAGCTGAATGCCGCCGCCTGCACCCCGTACCGAGCGCAACAAACCGCCGCGCGTCAATATGCTGACTAATTTTTGCACGGTTGGCAGCGATATGCCCGTCTCATTCGACAAAGCAGTCGCCGACGTGCGCGCGCCGCCGCAATGGCGTGCAGCGGCACCCATCACAACAACTGCATAATCGGCCATGTTCGAAAGCCGCATCGCGGACCACTACCTTATAATCGGATTGGATTACTCTGATTTATAAGATGCGCTGCTGCTTAAATCAACCCGGATAGGCATCAAGCTGCTGATAATTGTCCTTCGACAGCCATATGCGAAGGATTTTCGTATCGTCACTGTCAAGCGCGCCGGGGGTGCGTCCGGTGAAATGACGGATTTCGCGGATCATGTGCGGTTGATCGTAGAATAGCGATTCCACCCGCGCGCGCATTTCAGGCGTGGCATCGGGATCGACCAGCACCGTTGCCGCCCTGACAGCGCGATATTTGCGCATCAGCTGCTTGGGCGAGGCCCCGAAATAATGACGGATCAACCGGGTAGCCGTGCTGCGCGATTTATCGATCTGCGCGAACAGCGTTTCCACATTGGGATCGAACTCGCTTGACAGCCAGTTGCCGACCAGTTGGATCAAAGCAATATGATCTTTCGAAACGGTGCGAATAAACGGTTGCAAGAATGCCGTGGTACGCTCGACCATTTCGCGCACCGTCATCGTGCCCGCCTTGCGCGCCTGCTGAAACTCCGTCGCCAGATCGGTAATGCCTTGACCAAATAGTTCGGCGGCATCGACCATGCGATCGGCGTAGGCAGTTGCCGGCTTGCCCGTTAGCGCGACGAAGCCCAGCGGCGAAAGGGCCAGCCCGAAATCCTCGAAAGGTCCCTCGATATCAAATTCCGCATGCGCCATGCACGGACCAAACAGCGAAGCAGGGCTACTGTGGCATATGGAACCGTCATGAAATTGCAGTGTGCCGTGCCCGCGAACATAGAAGACGATGTGCCCCAAAGCAGCGGGCTGGGCATCGCGCATTCGCGGTTCATTGCAAAAGAAATGGTAGAATTGGGTGATATAGGGCGCAAATTCCGGCGCTGGCGCAAATTGCGCGACTTCGATCTGCGCCGGCGTTATATAACGCGTCCTGGCCTGCAAAGCGCGGTTATTGACGGTTTTCGCCAAACCCTCGACTTGCCCAGTCATTGTTTACCCGATCCCAAACCTTAAAAGGAAAATCACCCTGCACGGGATGATTCTTATTTGTTAACTATTAGGCAATATGTAAAAAATGTAAAGTTTTGTATAGCCCGATCGCTAATTGGGTGCGTCTACCGTCTTGGGCCCAGTTCCGCGCGGCGGAAGGTCCTCTTCGTTTGAACCATCGCCGCGACTGCTTCGGCCAAGGGCCTCATCCACCCATTGCTCATCGAGTGTTTCGGGTTCGATCGCTTCCTGCGGGACCCCTACCGCTTCGTCGAGCAAGGGCGGTTCGAGCGGATTACCGTTTTCGTCCAGCAGAATTTCCTGGCCTTCTTCGCCAAACCCTTCTTCGCCTTCCAAACGTTCGGGGAAGGTAACGTCGGTTTTAAACTCTTCAACCGGGCGTTTGGCGACTGCGCTACGCATAAAGGCGGCCCAGGCCTGTGCAGGTGCGGTGCCGCCCTGCAGGTTGCCGACCGCACGCGCATCATCGCGTCCCATCCAGACGCCGGCAGTCAGGCCAGAAGAGAAACCCAGAAACCAGCCATCCTTGTTGCTCGATGTCGTACCGGTCTTGCCCGCGACAGGGCGACCTATATTGGCCGCACGCCCGGTTCCCGTGGCGACCGCGCTTTGCATCAGGTCGGTCATCGCACCCGCCACATAATCCTCGACAAGCTGGATCTGCCTTGCCGGTTTGTGGCGATAGATAACATTGCCATCAATCGTCGCCACCTTAGTGATAGCATAGGGCGTAAGGCTTTTGCCCCCGGCTGCAACAGAGGCAAAGGCCCGGGTCATATCGATCACGCGGGTTTCGGATGAACCCAGCACCATTGCCGGGCTGGTGTTGATCGGCGTGGTCACGCCGAAACGCCGGGCCATATTAGCAATGCTACTGGTACCGATTTCCTCACCCAATTGCGCCGCAACCGTATTTTTCGAATAGGCAAAGGCGGTCCGCAGCGAAATCTCCCCTGCAAAGCTTCCGCCGCTGTTTTTCGGCGTCCAGCCACCGATTGTCACCGGCTTGTCTTCCACCATGTCTTCAGGCCGATAGCCAGCCTCAAGTGCCGCCAAGTAGACGAAAAGTTTCCACGAAGATCCCGGCTGGCGTACCGCTGTGACCGCGCGGTTATAGTTGCTTTTGGCATAGTCGGTGCCGCCGACCATCGCGCGAACCGCTCCGTCGCGGTCGATCGCAACCAGCGCACCTTGTGCACCGCGCGGCACGCCGGCACGGATCGCCGCCGTCCCGGCACGTTGCATGCCCAAGTCCAGAGTCGTCCAGACGTCGATCGGCTTTTCGGCCTCGTCGATCAGGTTTTCTAGCTGCGGCAAAGCCCAATCGGTAAAGTAGCGCACGCTATCCGCCCGAGGCTCTGGGGCGAGTTTTACTTGCGCCGGCTTGACGGAGGCCGCCTCTGCCGCCGTGATCATCCCCGCATCCTGCATGACCGCTAGCACGACGCCCGCCCGCCCGATCGCAGCTTGCGCGTCGGCGGTCGGCGAGTAGCGCGATGGAGCCTTCACCAGTCCGGCGATGATTGTAGCTTCGGCCAGACTGATATCTTCCGCTCCATGGTCGAAGAACCTGCGTGAAGCGGCATCGACGCCATAAGCACCGCCGCCGAAATAGACCTTGTTAAGGTAGAGTTCGAGGATCTGATCCTTACTGAACTTAGTCTCGATCGCCATTGCTAGAATGATCTCGCGTAATTTGCGTCCGAAATCACGGTTATTGTTGAGATAGATATTCCGTGCCAGTTGCTGTGTAATCGTCGATCCACCCTGTGCCCAGTAACCGCGCTGGATACGCACCCAGAAAGATCGGGTTATACCGATCGGATCGACGCCAGGATGCATGTAATATCGCCGGTCTTCCACCGCGACCATTGCATCCTTCATTTCCGCAGGTAGCTCATCGATCGGAATCCAGCGCCCAAAACTTGGGCCCAACGACTGGATGATTGTCCCATCGGCGGCACGCACACGGATCATCTGACCATTGGGCGACGCCTTCAGATCTTCAAAACTCTGTATCTCGCCGCGCGCAATGGCAACGAAGATGCCAACGACCATAAGCGCTAAAAGCCCGGCGATGGTTCCGAATTTAAGTGTATTCAGGGTCCAGCGTTTGAAACGCGATCCCCCTGTTCCCGATTTTCCAGCTTTTGCCATTGCGCGCACTGTTATCGCTTTGCCACAAAGCCGACAAGAAACTTTGAAAGCTTCGGAAATTTATTCGGGCTATGCAAACCGACATGGTTGATAGGATGGCCGCCATAAAATCATGATCTGCAATCTGTTTTGTATGAAAGTTGGATCTTTAAAGAAAATCCGGGCACCGACTCGTTTCATCGCGAATAAGATTCGGCCTGTCGCCCGTTCATTGTGCGTAAATCGATAGAGTCGTTAATTTACCATAAGTTTTTAAAGGGTTTTGCAGGCAAATGAAGATTTCGCTTAAAGCACTGCATTCACGTCTGTTTGTATTTTTTTCGCTTATGCTGATGCTGGGCGTCCCTTCGGTTGCGCAGATAAAGCCCATCGATCCCAACGATGCTATCGATGCCGATCTGGGTACCCCGCCCAAGACAGAGACCCCGCCTTCGGGCGACATTCCGACCGACCCGCCCCTTGAAGGCGATACAACCGTTGCGCCGGATGCTTCGCCGGGAATGGATAGTACGACGGTCCCGCCTATAGCCCCGCCCCCTTCCGATCCAGGCAAAACCTATCAGGAGGATGACCTGATCGGCGCGGCTGAAGGTGTGTTCGGCAAAGGTGCACAGGGCCTTGGCAAGCTGATCGAGGACATTCTTAAGAAACAGGGCGAACCGAACGGCTATATCGTCGGGCGCGAGGGCGGTGGCGCTTTGGTTGTCGGCCTGCGTTATGGTTCGGGCACGCTGAATCACAAAGTCGAAGGGCAGATGCCGGTTTACTGGACAGGGCCTTCGATCGGTTTCGATGCCGGGGCCAATGCGGGCAGCACCTTTGTGCTGGTATACAATCTCTACGACACCGAGGATCTGTACCGCCGCTTTCCTTCGGGTGAGGGTGTGGCCTATCTGGTAGGCGGTTTTAATGCCAGTTATTTGCGACGCGGAGATATCGTGCTGATCCCGATACGCGTAGGTGCCGGGCTTCGCCTCGGTGCCAATGTCGGCTATATGAAGTTTTCAAAGAAGCAGCGCTGGCTGCCATTCTAATCGCCCCGGGTCGCACCGGAAGGGGCAATGGGCGTCCTCAAGGGGACGCCCTTTTTTTGCGGGACGACAGGGATGAAACCGGTTGAATAGATACTATATCTCTGAGCCTGTCGAGGGGCGCCTATCAGCTTGGCGTAAACCTTGAGGCGCCCTTCGACAGGCTCAGGGCTAAGCTATAGATCAATCCAAGGCTATCATTCTCCAGCCATCTCATCCTTTAGCCCGCACATCCTCCATGCGTTTCAGATAGCGCGCAAGCACATCGATTTCCAAATTGACCCTCTGCCCAGCCGCAAGGTCGGCCAGAGTCGTTACATCCCATGTGTGCGGAATGACGTTGAGCGCGAAATGCGCACGGCCATCGGTCGCATCGATGACGTCGTTGACCGTCAGCGATACGCCATTGACGGTGATCGATCCTTTTTCGGCAATATAGGGAGCAAGCGCGACCGGGGCGGCAATGACGACCTTGTGCGAATCGCCTATCGGTTCGACCGATAGGACTTCACCTACACCATCGACATGGCCGGTGACGATATGCCCCCCCAGTTCGTCGCCCAGTTTCAGCGCGCGTTCCAGATTTAGGCGGCTGCCTTTGTTCCACAAATCAGGCGCGGTCTTACCGATGGTTTCGGCCGAGGCATCGACGGCAAACCAGTCCGTCCCCTTATCAACCACCGTCAGGCAACAGCCCGAACAGGCGATTGACGCCCCCAGATCGACGCCTGCCATATCATAGCCGCAAGCAATGACGAGCCGTCGATCGCCGCGCTGTTCAGCGCCGATAATGATGCCGATGTCGGTAATTATTCCGGTAAACATGTGGCCTCGTAGACTTCAAATCTATCGCCATCAACATCCTTTGAGCCAAACATGCGCGTATCGATCAGCCGCCAGCGGCCGTGCGCTGACTTCAGATCAGTCAGGCCGATATCGCGCAATGCAGGATACCCCCCGCCGATCAGGATCGGCGCACGGTAAAGCATCAGCCGATCAACCAGGCCTTGACGCAGAAAGGCGCTTGCGGTTGCGGCCCCGCCTTCCACGATCAGGCTGTTGCAATCGAGCTTGGCAATGTCCTCAGGCGCGCGGATCGCTTGCCAACCGATCGGGGGATCACCGCTGCCCAGCATGACGCGGCGGGGACGGCGGCTTTCAAGCCCCGGCAGGCGTACATCGAGCGCGGGCGTATCGGCACGCACCGTGCCGGCACCTACCAAGATCGCCTCGCAGCGCGCACGTTCAAGATGCGCATGCGCGCGCGCCGCACTTCCCGTAATCCAGCGGCTCGAACCGTCCGCCATGGCGATGCAGCCGTCGAGCGATGTTGCAAGTTTGAGCGTCACATGCGGCCGCCCTTTTGCGATGCGTGTGACAAAGCCGGCCATGGAGGCACGCGCTTCATGTACCATCGCATCGCGTTCGACAGCGATACCTGCAGCCTGCAGTCGATCAAAGCCTTTACCCGCAGTGCGCGGATCGGGATCGGTCAATGCGGCAACGATCCGGGATGGTCTTGCTGCGATCAATATTTCGGCGCAGGCAGGGCCACGTTCGCTCTCATGCGCGCAAGGTTCAAGACTTACATATACGGTGGAGCCGCCTGCGGCACCGCCTGCCTGTGCCATCGCCATAGCCTCGGCATGCGGACGACCGTCAGCCTGCGTCCACCCCCGGCCAATAACGATTCCATCCTTGACGATAATGCAGCCAACCGAAGGATTTTTACCCGTCAGCCCCTTGCCGCGCTCCCCCAGGGCAATCGCGGCGGCTAGCCAATGACGGTCTTCCGGTGAATCGTTGGAGGGGGCGGCTATTTTGCCTGCTCCACGCGTTTGGCGATCGCGGCGTCGGTTTCGGCCCGACGCTTGGCCTCCTCCACTTGCGCCTCGGCGTCGAGCTTTTCGACATCCATCCCAACCGCCTGGCCCAGCGCCTTATACGCCTCGCGCTCGCGCAAGCGCATGGCGTCTTTCTGTTTCTGATACTCGCGGATCGCTGTCAGGCTCTCCTCAACCGAACGATCGGCGGGCCAGCTTTCGAAATAGGTGACGGTAGGCGGCGGAGGCTTGGATTTGTCGGCGGCATCCAGATAGAACATCGTCAGGATCGTCGCGGTGGGAATGCAGGCCGCCAACAGCAGCAACGGCCGCGCGCTTTCGCCACGACGCAAATATCCGATCAGATCATTAAATCCGCCTTTCAGCGAGGCGTCCTGAAAAAAGCTCATCCAGACAGTTTAGGGATTGCGGCCTCCAAATTCCAGTCCGGAAATACAAGCCCCCTCCCCTTTTTAAAGGGAAGGGGGCGGGATTATACCGTCAGTCTATCGTGAAACGAACGCTCAACGTCTGCCAGTCCTCAACAGGCGCATCCCCGCGCGTGGCCGGTTTGAAACGCCAGGATTTAAGCGCCTGTCTGACGGCGGCCTGGCCAAAATCGGGATGCGATGCGCTGACCACCTGCGCCTCGCGCACGCGACCATCGGTACCGATCAGCACGCGAATGCTGGCGGTGCCTTCAATTTCCCTCTGCAGCAGGCCGGGGGGATAGGCGGGCTGAAAATCCTTGGCGAAACGTGGATCGCGGACCGCACCACGAAAGATAGCGGGTGGCGGATCGGGGATGATCACAGGATCCTTGATCCGCACTTCACCCCCACCCTTGCCATCGGCAACGGTGGTATCCTTGATGGGATCATTGCCTGTCCGAATCTCGTTTTCAGGATTGGGCAATTTTTTTATTTCAGGCGTTGGCGTGAAGATCTTTTCAAGCGGCTTTGTATCGACGTCGGGCTTTTTTTCATCGGGCTTTTCAAGATCAGGCGGCGGGGGCTGAAGCTCGATGCTTTTGCCGATAAACGGATCGCCCTTGATCCGCTCGACCACCACTGGCGATAACGCCACGGCCAATATGATGCTTCCATTAACTCCGATCGCCAGCGCCAGACTGGCCGGGTTCGTTCGTTTTGTTTCGCTTGCGTAACTCATTGCAGCTCCTCTCCATGCAACCAGTAGCGATTACCTGCCCGGAGCTTCCTTGCGTATCAGCCGGTCCGGGCCCATAAACGCAAGATAATGATACAACATAACATTATATTGTCAATCTATATTGTAGAGAATTTACATTTGAGCGATGTGTTGTGAAAGCAAAGGAATTGAATTCGCGCAAAAGCACAGGATATCCGTAGAGATCACAAAAGGCTTTTTTACAGCAAATTTGAAAATTTCGGCGATGCGGACGGTTTGAAAACAGCTTGACCGCAACCGCTGACCCGCTGCGGCCCTTGCGAAAGTTTGCACCTCTGCGCAAACCAAAAAGCTAGGGTCCGGACCCTAGCTTTTAATCGCGCAAATCACACCTGATGAACTGACAACGCCCAATATTTCGGGATCCTGCAGCGCCTTGGTGCGCTTCACGAATTCCTCAATGCTGATCTGGTCCGCGCGTTTATCTTTTAACCTACCCAATCCGCCCAGTTTGTTAAGCTGCATCAGCGATAATCGATCAACCATACGGCCCGCCATACACGATGCGATTGGCTTGGGTAATCCTGCCTCAACAAGGCCATTGCGCACGCGGGTTTCAGGCGAGGCGCAGCCGGCAAGCGTTGCAATGGCTGCTCCTGCTAAAAGCCGGTGTTTCATATCCCCTGCGCCTTGGCACGCTCCACGCATTCCATGATGATCCGCTTGGCTTCGTCGACGTCGCCCCAGCCGTTCAGCTTGGCCCATTTGCCGGGTTCGAGGTCTTTGTAATGCGTAAAGAAATGCTCGATCTGCTGCAGGACGATTGGCGGCATATGCTTGTAACTCGCGACTTCGGCATAATAAGGAAAAGTCGTATTAACGGGAACGCAGAGCAATTTCTCGTCGCCGCCCTTGTCGTCTTCCATCAGCAACACGCCGACGGGGCGGCATTTGACAACAGCACCCGCGACGATCGGCGAACGCGCGACAACGAGGGCATCCAGCGGATCGCCATCCTCACCCAGCGTATGGGGAACGAAACCGTAATTGGCTGGATAACGCATCGGCGTATGCAGGAACCGGTCGACGAACAGCGCACCCGATGCCTTATCGAATTCATATTTGACCGGTTCGCCGCCAATGGGAACTTCGATCAGGACGTTCAGGCTTTCGGGCGGGTTGTCGCCGGCGGGGATAAGGTCGATACGCATGGAAGAGGTACTTTCTCTGTTGTTTGGCGCGCCTTAATCGAAGAACGGGACTGACGAAAGCCCGAATGGAATGCGCGAGTCCCCGCCTGCTCGCGGATGCGGAGATGAAGCTCAATCCATCAGCGCCGCCTCAGCCAATATCGCGACCGTCTCTTTGAGCGCGGTGAACATACACATATGGCCCGTGGCGATTCTGCGGTGCGTCCAGTGTGGGCCATATTCGCCTGCAGCGATGCGTTGATAATGCGCAACAAAGCTGGTGTTGGGCATCGGCGGATTGTCGCAGACCACATAAGTAGCAGGCGCTTTTGGCCCTCCGTTGATGAAATGCAACGGTTCGATCAGGCTGGATACCGGATGATCGGTCATACAGGCCAGTTCGCGGGCCTGGACCCAGGCGGGCGCATCTCCAACGCCAAGGATATCCAGCGATGGTGGCGGTAGCCATTGGCCGTTCATGACCGACAACTGCTCCAGAACAACAGCGTTGACCTCCGGCAGATTGGCGACGCTTTGCGTGATGAGCGATTGCCCGTCCCCGGGAACGGCTGCATCCAGATAGACCAGTCGCCTGATACGATCGGGAAGGCGGTCGGCAACGCCCGCAATGCACATCCCGCCAAAACTGTGTCCGACGAGAACGATGTCGTCCAAGCCCTCATGCTCGATCAAGGTCGAGACATCGTCGATATAGGTTGACAATCCCTTGCAGGCTTCACGCAGATGCCTGCGATCGCCCATGCCCGTCATCGTCGGCGTATGCACCTCGGCTCCGCGCGCACGAAGCGCGGCCGCAGTTTCGCGCCAGCACCACCCCCCATGCCAGGCACCATGGCATAGGACGAAGATTTGATTGATCAGGTCGGTCATGGGTAAAGGATTTGCAGCAGCATAAAGCCGACGTCCAGTCTTTGTTTTGCTTTGAAAACCCGCTAGGGGCGCATGCCATGAGCAAGGTTCAGACCCCCCAGCCCGTGCGCGGCACGCAGGATATGTTCGGCGAAAGCGAAGAGCGCTTTGCGCATGTCGTTTCGACCTTTGAGCGGGTGCGGCGGCTTTATGGCTTCAAGGGGCTGCAACTACCGGTGATCGAGCCGACCGCCGTGTTCGCCCGCAGCCTGGGCGAGGCGACCGATGTCGTGTCCAAGGAAATGTACACTTTCGAGGATCGTGGCGGCGACTCGATCACGCTGCGCCCCGAATTTACGGCCGGGATTGCGCGCGCTTATTTGACCAACGGCTGGCAACAGCATGCACCGATGAAGGTCACCGCGCATGGCCCGCTCTTCCGCTATGAACGCCCGCAAAAGGGCCGCTATCGCCAGTTCCACCAGATCGATGCCGAGATTATCGGTGCGGCCGAACCCGCCGCCGATGTCGAGCTGCTGGTGATGGCCGATCAGCTGCTCAAGGAACTGGGCATCGATGAAGGGGTGACGCTGGAGCTCAACACGCTGGGCGATGCCGAGAGCCGCGATGCCTGGCGCGCAGCGCTGGTTGCCTATTTCAACGATCACAAGGATGTGCTGTCCGAGGATAGCCTTGCGCGGCTGGGAAAGAACCCCTTGCGCATCCTCGACAGCAAGGACCCCGACGATCGCGGCATCTGCCATGCAGCACCTCAGATCGACGACTATCTGAGCGTTGAGGCGCAGGATTTCTTCGGTGCCGTAACCGCGGGGCTTGATGCGGCGGGTGTTGCCTGGAAACGCAACGCAAAGCTGGTGCGCGGCCTGGATTATTACCGCCATACCGCGTTTGAGTTCACCACCGACCGGCTGGGTGCGCAAGGCACGGTGCTGGGCGGCGGGCGCTATGACGGGCTGATCGAAAATCTGGGCGGGTCGCACACGCCTGCGGTGGGCTGGGCTGCTGGGATTGAGCGGTTGGCGATGTTGTTGAATGAAGTAACTGTTTGGGTGCCTTATCTCGCGATGGTAATTGCAAATTTTGATAAGGCTAACCAAGCTATCAAGGTAGCTTCGCTTTTGCGTCGGGGCGGTCTTCAAGTCGAAACTTACTTCAAGGGCAGCCTTAAAAAACAGCTTCAACGAGCAAGTTCAGGCCAAGCCGATTATGCGATCATTGTTGGCCTCGGCGAATGTGGCCCTAACGACGTTGTGATCAAAAATTTGGAGTCGGGCAGTCAAGCCAAAGTCAAAATTGACGCAGTTTTGGACTATGTTTTGAACCCTGAAATCTTTGTATCTTTAACATGACCCAAATCTCCCTCAGGCCTATCGTTGCATCCTTTCTCCATCGTCACCCCGGCGAAGGCCGGGGTCCATCACCTAAGCTATCATTACACGCGAAGCCGCGAAGCCGCGAAGTAAGGGCTCTGCGCCTCTGCGTCTCTGAGCAAGAAGAAACTTTGGGCAAGCGCATGGGGCGGGTGATGGACCCCGGCCTTCGCCGGGGTGACGAAGTGGGGGGTTATGATCGCTTTCCCGCCATGTCCTTACACGACCATCTGTACTTAAAGCACCGTCACCCTGAACTTGTTTCAGGGTCCATTTCGCCTCTCGTCCCTTTGGCCTGTTTGGCACGATGGATGCTGAAACAAGTTCAGCATGACGATGTCTGGGACGGGATGTGCAACCTCTTCGCGCCTTCGCGCCTTCGCGTGAGTCAAAAATGACCCCCATATCCCCCCAACGCATCGCGCAGATACAGGCGCGTTTTGGCGAGCTTGAGGCGCGCATGGCGTCTGGTTTGCTCGAAGGCGATGCCTTTGTGCAGGCATCGAAGGAATATGCCGAGCTGGAGCCTGTCGCCAATGCCGCCGCCGCGCTGCAGGGGCTGCGCGAGGAGCTAGCGGGGCTGGAGGAAATGCTCGGCGGCGACGATGCCGAGCTGCGGACCATGGCAAGCGAGGAAATCGACACTGTCCGCGCGGGCATAGAAACCGCCGAACATGATCTCGCCATCCTGCTGCTGCCGCGCGATGTTGCCGACCAGCGCTCCGCAATGCTCGAAATCCGTGCTGGCACCGGCGGGGATGAGGCGGCGTTATTTGCGGGCGATCTGTTCCGCATGTACGAACGCTATGCCGCTTCTCAGGGTTGGAAGGTCGAGGCGATCTCGATGAATGCGGCCGATGTGGGCGGCTTCAAGGAAATCGTGGCAGCCGTTTCGGGCGCGGGGGTTTTTGCCAAGCTGAAATTCGAAAGCGGCGTCCACCGGGTGCAGCGGGTGCCGGTCACCGAATCGGGTGGCCGCATCCATACCAGCGCCGCTACCGTCGCGGTGCTGCCCGAGCCGACCGAAGTCGATGTTCATATCGAGGACAAGGATCTGAAGATCGATGTCTACCGCGCGTCGGGCGCGGGCGGGCAGCATGTGAATACGACCGACTCAGCGGTGCGGATCACGCATGCGCCTTCGGGCATCGTCGTCACTTGCCAGGATGGACGCAGCCAGCACAAGAATAAGGAAAAGGCGATGCAGGTGCTGCGCGCGCGGCTCTATGAGAAAGAGCGCGACGAAGCCGCCGGGGCCGAGGCCGAAGCGCGTAAGGCGATGGTGGGTTCGGGCGACCGCAGCGAACGCATCCGCACCTATAACTTCCCCCAAGGCCGCGTGACCGATCACCGCATCAACCTGACGCTGCATAAACTGCCCGAGATACTTGAGGGAACGGGCCTTGCCGAAATGGTCGACGCGCTGATCAACGAGGATCAGGCGGCACGGCTGGCAGGGATGGGGTAATTCCTCCCCCAACGGGGGAGGGACCGCAACGCGAAGCGTTGGGGTGGAGGGGCACGTGCAGAGACGCGTAACCTTCGACGCTCAGGAAAACCGGCCCGTGCCCCTCCACCATCCTACGGATGGTCCCCCTCCCCGTTCCGGTGAGGATTTGCTTCACAATGTAAGGAGAATGCCGGGACGGGTTGGGGCGAGACCAGATAAGCGCCCAACCCGTCCATGGCGTGTGGGTGTTGAACATAGAATATGCTGCAGGCACCGTGCCAATTTTATATAGCTGATATTTAACAAAAGCTTAGATGCTTATAGTCAAATTAACCTTTCCAGCTTTGTAAGATTTGCCGACAATTTTATTCCGATTTTACTGTGAGTTACACAGATGCAGAATATTGAATGTCGTTCGTCGAAATTGGCGTTTACAAACGTCAACGAAATGGATTACGTCTGTAGTCGTATCGAATCTTATCCAATTTAGGCTCTAGGCGATGACCGAACGTATTAGCGAAGCCGAACTGGCCGTTATGGAAGTGCTTTGGGAAGAAGCGCCACTTACCGCGACCGATATTGCTGGCCGCGTTGCCCAGCAGCGTGAATGGTCGTTGGCGACGGTCAAGACCCTGCTTTCGCGGCTGGTCGCAAAGCAGGCAATCGGCCATCATCTTGATGGTCGCCGCTTTCTTTATTCGCCGCTGGTCGAACGCGATGCTTATGTCGCGCGCGAATCGCGTCGGTTGGTCGATCGTTTTTTCGGGGGGAAGCTGTCGCCCTTGTTCGCGCATCTCGCCG
>JBOFLS010000111.1:0-5101 GCA_051657985.1 Sphingorhabdus sp.
GGCATTGGCGGCGATCCGGTGAACGGCACCAACTTCATCGACGTTTTGGAACTTTTTCTGGCTGACGAAGCTACCAAGTCGATCATCATGATCGGCGAAATCGGCGGCGATGCGGAAGAAGCGGCAGCGCAATTCCTGATCGATGAGGCCAAGCGCGGCCGCAAGAAGCCGATGGCTGGCTTTATCGCCGGACGCACTGCACCTCCCGGACGGCGAATGGGGCATGCCGGCGCGATTGTTTCTGGTGGCAAGGGCGATGCGGAATCGAAGATTGCGGCGATGGAGGCAGCCGGCATCAAGGTTGCGGCTTCGCCGAGTGAGTTGGGCACGACTTTGGTTGAGGCTTTGAAGGGTTGAGGCCGCAGGGCGGAGCTGAATGAAAACCGTAGTGCTGAGCCTGTCGAAGCACGTCTCAAGGGCTAAATCTTGGCTTTTGACTGAGAACCGCCCTTCGACAGGCTCAGGGCTACGGTGAAAATTGCACCGTCCTTTCTCCCCGTTTCGGGGAGGAATTGGAGAAGAAGTATGGGTTTTGAGAACCACGAATTCGAAACAGAACAAGGCCCCAGCTGGCAGCGCCCCAATTGGCGCATCGGCGAGACCGACGACCTGACCGGCGCGCTTGACCCCACACAGATGGCGATCGAGATCAAGGCCGCGGCAAAGGCCGCAGGCAAGGCTGCGCTCAGCGATACCGATGCGGTGGCCGCCGCCGGCGATTCGATCCGCGCGATGATGCTGGTGCGCACCTACCGCGTGCGCGGGCATCTGGCCGCCAATCTCGATCCGCTGGGCCTATCGAAGCAGGATATCCCGGCCGACCTTGATCCGGCCTATCACGGCTTTGGCGAAGCCGATCTGGACCGCAAAGTCTATGTCGGTGGCACATTGGGTTTCGATTGGGTTTCGGTTCGCGAATTGGTCGCCACGCTGCGCGCCAATTATTGCGGCACCGTTGGTCTTGAATATATGCACATCGCCGATGTCGAGGAACGTCGTTTTCTGCAGGAGCGGATGGAGGGCAAGGACGCGGCGATCAGCTTCACCCCCGAAGGCAAGAAGGCGATCCTCGCCAAGGTGATCGAGGCCGAGCAATACGAAAAATTCCTCGCCAAAAAATATGTCGGCACCAAGCGTTTCGGTCTCGACGGCGGCGAGGCGATGATCCCTGCATTGGAAGCGATCATCAAATATGGCGGGCAGCTAGGCATCCGCGAAATCGTCTATGGCATGCCGCATCGTGGCCGCCTGAACGTTCTCGCCAATGTGATGGCCAAGCCTTACCGCATCATCTTCCACGAATTTTCGGGCGGCAGCGCACAGCCTGATGATGTCGGTGGATCGGGCGATGTGAAATATCATCTGGGGACCAGCACCGATCGCGAGTTCGACGGGATCAAGGTGCATATGTCGCTGGTCCCCAACCCTTCGCACTTGGAAGCCGTCAACCCGGTCGTACTGGGCAAGGTACGCGCCAACCAGACGATCCGCGACGATATCGGCAAGACCAAGCATGATCAGGTGCTACCGGTTCTCCTCCACGGCGATGCCGCCTTTGCGGGACAGGGCATAGTTTGGGAGTGCCTGGGCTTTTCGGGCGTGCGCGGGTATAATACCGGCGGGTGCATTCACTTCATCGTGAACAATCAGGTGGGTTTTACCACCTCGCCCCAATTCGCACGGTCCTCGCCTTATCCCAGCGATGTTGCAAAGGGTGTTCAAGCCCCAATTTTTCATGTGAATGGCGACGATCCCGAAGCCGTGACCTTTGCCTGCAAGATGGCGATCGAATTCCGCCAACGGTTCAAGCGCGATATCGTGATCGATATGTGGTGCTACCGCCGCTTCGGCCATAATGAGGGCGATGAGCCCAGTTTCACCCAGCCGCTGATGTACAAGGCAATCAAGGGCAAGCCCGGGGTGAGCGAGGTTTATGCCGCGCGGCTGACTGCCGAAGGCGTAATCGACAGCAGTTGGGCAGGCGAACATGTGACGCGTTTTACCCAGATTCTCGAACAAGAATTCGAGGCCGGGCAAAGCTATAGGGCAAACCAAGCCGACTGGTTCGGCGGCCGCTGGGCCGGGTTCAACAAGCCCGCCGATCCTGAAACTGCGCGGCGCAATGTGCCGACGGGGATTTCGAAAAAACTGATGGACGGTCTCGGACGTACGCTGACCACGGTGCCCGGCGATCTTGCCATCCATCCGACCTTGGGCCGGGTGCTTGAAGCGAAAAAAAGCATGTTTGCCACAGCCGAGAATTTCGACTGGGCGACAGGCGAGGCGCTTGCTTTCGGTTCATTGCTTTCCGAAGGCTATGGCGTGCGTTTGTCGGGCCAGGATTCGGGCCGCGGCACTTTCAGTCAGCGCCACGCAGTTTGGGTCGATCAGAACAGCGAGGCCAAATATGTGCCGCTATCGACGCTGCCGCATGGCCGTTTCGAGGTGCATGACAGCCCGCTCAGTGAATTCGGCGTGCTCGGTTATGAATATGGCTTTGCCGGGGCCGACCCCAAAACATTGGTGATGTGGGAGGCGCAGTTCGGCGATTTCGTCAACGGCGCGCAGACGATGATCGACCAGTTCATTGCGTCAGGTGAGTCTAAATGGTTGCGTGCCAACGGCCTCGTTATGCTGCTGCCGCATGGATATGAAGGGCAAGGTCCGGAGCATAGCTCGGCGAGGCTCGAACGCTTTTTGCAGCTGTGCGCGGAAGACAATATCCAGGTTGCAAATTGCACGACACCTGCCAATTATTTCCACCTGCTGCGGCGGCAGATGCATCGTTCTTTCCGCAAGCCACTTATCGTCATGACGCCAAAATCGCTGCTGCGGCATAAGCTGGCAGTTTCAAAAGCCACGGATTTCCAAGGCGAGAGTCATTTCATGCGGATCCTTTCCGACCCGCAAGCTCCTGCCGATAAGGATGTGAAGCGGCTGGTGCTGTGTTCGGGTAAAGTCGCCTATGATCTGATGGAGGCGCGCAACGCAGCGGGCGATACAGAGACTGCAATCGTGCGGATCGAACAGCTCTATCCCTTTCCCGGTGAACCGCTGGTCATCCGATTGCAGCGCATGACCAATCTGGAAGACATCGTCTGGGCTCAGGAAGAACCCCAGAATAATGGCCCTTGGTTCTTTGTCGAACCGCTGATTGAGAAATGCTTGCGTGAAGCCGATATCGGCATCGACCGCGCCCGTTATGCCGGACGTCGGCCAAGCGCTTCCCCCGCGACCGGTCTGATGAAGCGCCACCAGGCCGAGCAGGCGGCGCTCGTCGCCCATGCACTTGGGCATGATGTAAGAGGCGAACTTCGCCGTCAGCGCGATACCGCAACCAGCAAACCGATAACCCCGCCTTCCTCCTGAGGAGCCGAATATGAGCACCGAAGTCACAGTCCCCACCTTGGGCGAATCGATCACCGAAGCGACGCTTGGTCAATGGTTGAAAAAGCCGGGTGAGGCGGTTGCTGCCGATGAACCGATTGCGAGCCTTGAAACCGATAAGGTTGCCGTAGAGGTGCCTGCGCCCGCCGCCGGGGTAATGGGCAATTTCCTCGCCCAGGAAGGTGATACGGTGAATGTCGGTGCAGTGATCGCAATGATCGAGGAGGGTTCGGGTGCCGTTACCGCCGCACCGCTTTCAGCCCCAGCTGCCCCACCAGCCTCGCCGCCCGTTGCTGCGGCTCCGGCGACGGAGCCTGCAACCGCTGCCTCGACGGAAATGCCTTTGTCCCCCGCCGTGCGCCGCCTGGTCCTGGAACTCGGTATCGATCCTACCAAGGTGAAGGGCAGTGGCAAGGATGGCCGCCTGACCAAGGAAGACGTGATCGCTGCCGCTAAGGGTAGCGTTTCCGAAGCTCCCGTCGCAGCAGCCCCTGCACCGGTAGTTGCCGCGCCCGCTGCCTCGGCCCCCGGTCGCGCCGAAGAGCGGATCAAGATGACGCGCCTGCGCCAGACGATCGCCAAGCGGCTGAAATCGGCACAGGAAACCGCAGCGCTGCTGACGACTTTCAACGATGTCGACATGTCGGCAGTGATGGAGGCACGGGCGAAATATAAGGACCTGTTTGAAAAGAAGCATGGCGTGCGCCTCGGCTTTATGGGGTTCTTCACCAAGGCGGCGGCGCTGGCAGCAAAGGATATTCCGTCGGTCAACGCGCAGATCGAGGGCGACGAGATCGTCTATCACAATTATTTCGACGTCTCGGTCGCGGTATCGGCACCCAATGGCTTGGTTGTTCCCGTAATCCGCAATGCCGAATCGATGAGCTTTGCCGAAATCGAAAAGACTATCGGCGAATTCGGCGCCAAGGCGAAGGCGGGCACGCTGACTATGGACGACATGGCAGGCGGCACTTTTACCATCTCCAACGGCGGCGTTTTCGGTTCGCTGATGTCGACCCCGATCATCAACCCGCCGCAATCCGCTGTTCTGGGTCTGCACCGCATCGAGGATCGCCCGGTCGTCCGCGACGGCCAGGTCGTGGTACGCCCGATGATGTACCTCGCGCTCAGCTATGACCACCGACTGATCGATGGGCGCGAAGCGGTGACCTTCCTTAAGATAGTCAAGGAAGCTATAGAGGATCCGACACGGTTGTTGATTGACCTATAACGAAAGAGGAGGCCTTATGGGTTTCAGCATAGGACTCATGTTCGCAATCGGTTTGATGATCGGTTTAGGTATCGCCGTAATCAGTATTATCGCCAAAATAGGGGCGGGTAAAAATAAGGACGGCTAGTGATCGAAACTTTCATGGAGGGTGGGTCTTATGATTATGCTACTTATCTATTGTGCGTTGATAGGCGCGGGAATCGGAGCATTCGGTTGGTTGGCCACGAAGTTTCTGGTCAAAAATAAGACATCGGACAAAGAATGATCGATATTCTATTGGCCGCTATAGCAGGTGCCGGCATTGCCATGATTGTCAAATTTTTATGGGCTAAAATCAAGGGACGGTAACCCTAGATAAGAATATGCCAGTTATGCTTGCTAAAGTGGATGAAATTTTATGACCGATACCCAATATGATGTGATTGTAATAGGCGCCGGCCCCGGTGGCTATGTGGCGGCGATCCGTGCGGCACAGCTGGGGCT
>JBOFLS010000112.1:0-3028 GCA_051657985.1 Sphingorhabdus sp.
TGCTGAACAAGTCGCTGCAGGGGCTGTACCCGCCGGGATCGACGTTGAAACCGATGGCAGGGCTCGCGATCCTCAAACAGGGCATCGATCCGGAAGAAACCGTTAATTGCGGCGGTGGCTATCGCCTGGGCAATCGTACATTCAAATGCCTGGGGCGGCACGGCCCGATGAACATGCGCACCGCGATCATGAAAAGCTGCAATACCTATTTCTATGCAATGGCCAATCGCATCGGCTATGATGCGATCGCACCCGTTGCCAAGCAACTAGGACTTGGCCAGGAATTCCCCCTGCCCTTTCAATCGCAACGTTACGGCACCATTCCCGACAGCGCGTGGAAAATGCGCAAATATGATCAGGAATGGACTCGGTCGGACAGTCTGAACGCGGTCATCGGCCAAGGTTATGTCAGCGTCAGTCCGTTTCAGCTGGCGGTAATGTCGGCACGCATCGCCTCCGGTCATATGCTTGAACCGGAAATCCTCCTCAAGAAACGCACAGGCATAGCCACCCACCTGCCCTTTCCCGACGAACATCTGCAGGTCGTACGCGATGGAATGGATATGGTGGTAAACAGTGCGGGAACCGCGGTTCGAAGCCGTCTTGAACTTGAGGGCATCACCATGGGCGGCAAGACCGGCACGGCACAGGTTCGCGCGATCAAGGGTGCACAACGCGGGCAAAGCGGCGCGCGGCGTTTTCGTGACCATGGCCTTTTCGTCTGCTTCGCGCCCGTTGCCCAACCGCGTTATGCCGCTGCCGTCGTGATCGAGCACGGCCTGGGCGGTGCGCGCGCGGCCGCTCCAGTTGCAAAGGATGTGCTGACCTTCCTTTACGACCGTGAAAAGGCGATGGCGGCACTTGAGGCATTCGAGGCTGGCTGGGGCGGCGGCATCGAGGAACGCATGGCGCGCCAATATGCCGCTTTCCAGGCAAGCCAAGGCGTTGCACCCACCGAGCTGAGCGAGATGTAATGGTCAGCGCGATCGTTCCTGCACCCATCGCTTCACTGCCCTGGCGGGTGATCTTTACGCTGTTCGGACTGGCGAGCTTCGGCACCGCCGTGCTCTACTCGGCGGCGGGCGGCAGTTTCAGCCCTTGGGCAGGCAATCATATCATTCGTTTTTGCATTCTGATGGTGATGGCCGTGATCATGTCGCGGCTGCCGCTCGATTTCTGGAAGAAGATTACCTTCCCGCTCTATATCACATTGCTGCTGATGCTGGTTGCGGTGGAACTGATCGGTTTTGCAGGCGGCGGCAGTCAGCGGTGGATCAATCTGGGCGTGATCACATTCCAGCCGTCCGAATTGATGAAGCCGACCGTGGTTCTCGTCACCGCCTGGTTTTTCGATCGTCTTCCGCCTTCGAAAATCAATGGACTTGACGCAATCTGGCCCGTTGCGATCATGCTGGTGGTGCCGAGCATATTGGTGATCATCCAGCCCGATTTCGACGCTGCCTTAGCCTATATCTTTTGCGCGACCGTGGTCGGCTTTCTGGCGGGCTGGCCGATGATCTACTTCGTTGGCGGCGGTGCAGCCGTTGCCGTGCTTGCTCCATTGGTCTTTTTCTTCGGCCTCAGACCTTACCAGCAAGACCGGGTGCTCATCTTTCTCAATCCCGAAAAGGATCCGCTGGGTGCCGGCTATCACATCACCCAATCGAAAATCGCAATCGGCTCGGGTGGAATTTTCGGCAAGGGTTTCGGCAACGGCACGCAAAGCCATCTCGATTATCTGCCTGAAGGGCATACCGATTTCATCTTCGCCACAATGGCGGAGGAATGGGGGCTGATGGGCGGCCTGATCATCATCGGGCTTTATGTGCTGTTGATGCGTTGGGGTCTGAAGGTTGCGATGGAAAGCACCAATCGCTATGGCCAGCTGGTCGCCGGTGGACTGACTTGTACGATCTTTTTCTACATCATGGTCAATCTTCTGATGGTGGTGGGCTTTGCCCCCGTTGCCGGTCTACCTCTACCCTTCGTCAGCCATGGCGGATCGTCGATGCTGACAATGATGATCTGCGTCGGCATCATCATGTCGATCGAGCGTCATCCGATGCGACGGCAATTCGGTTGATTGATCGATCCGATACTTGACAATTCCGCCGAATCTCATCAAAGGCGACGCTCCAAACCGGCATCGAGAATATGCTCGTGTCGCGAAATGGGGACGCTTAGCTCAGTTGGTAGAGCAGCTGACTCTTAATCAGCGGGTCGTGGGTTCGAACCCCTCAGCGTCTACCATTTTTTTATGATATGCATGAAAACTTTAGTGACGTTTCGAGTGACGTCATTCGCTGGAATGGAGCCTAGAAATTTCTATAGGCTCCCTATAGGCTCCACTCGATGTATGCAAAATTCGTAGGCGTTAGAATGCGCAACTTCTGGGACTCGACCAAATTCGCTGCGCTGACGCTCTAAGTTCGAATCGCAACATGTTGCGACGCCAAATTAGCACAGACTGACGCCGTTCCCGCGTCACCCTAACACCGATTCCACACCACTACGACGCGTATCCGGCGTCAGGGTGGCGCGGGATTAGCGTCGGCAGAGCAAAAAAAGCCGAGAAGTGACGCAACACGATAGCTCGTCGTTGATTCATCAGAAACCGCACATAACCTCCCGAAGTACACAAAAATTGCGAAATGGCCGGTCATGGACAATGGTGGACGGGTGACAATGAACATGAGGCCGGTGTTAGATGCGACCGGAATCCGCAGCCGCACGACTTTGTACGAAATGATGGCGAAGGGCCTCTTTCCTAGACCTTGCTCGGTGGGGATACGCCTGTCGCTTTGGCACAGGGCAGACGTCATCAATGGGCTGCAGAGCTGCAGTATCGCGCAGTTGGCAATCACAAACCTCACCGCAAGCCCGAACTCAAAAGCGACACACCACAGCTGCATCTCAATCTTTGAGACATCCCTATCGCTTAATGGAGAGCCTTGCCTCTCAAAAACAAATAATCTGCAACTGAGACTTACAACACCCCTCCCCCATCGCCCGCCGGAGCCGCTTCGCC
>JBOFLS010000113.1:0-20860 GCA_051657985.1 Sphingorhabdus sp.
CTCATCGAGTGCTGCTTCTCAAAGCTCAAGCAGTTCCGCCGGGTTGCAACACGGTTCGAAAAAACCGCACAAAACTACCTTGCAGTCGTCACACTCGCTGCAACCGTCCTATGGCTCAGGTAACTGTCCACACTGCCTAGTGTAGATACTACCGTAGCCCTAGGGACTGTTGCGATTCAAGCTTCCAACCACAAAAAACAGTGTCACCCCCGGAGCCGAAGGCGTGCAACGCACATCTGATCGGGGTCCATGGTCTGAACGTCGGTTCTGGAATGCCATTGCAGACCATGGATCCCCGCTTCCGGGGGGATGACAGGGAACACTGTGAATCGCAACAGCCCCTACAGGTCCTGACCCTAAGCCTGTCGAAGGGCGCCTCAAGCTTTGCACTATCGTCAATGGGCTTTGGGGCTTTGCCTGTCTTGGGCACAGACAGGCTCAAGGCTAAAGTTTTTAAAACATATTTATATTTATGAAAATAAAAGTCTTATTCACCGATGATTGGCCGCAACCGCACGCGAGATGGCCTGCATCATTGCCATGCGATCGGGGATCGGTGCCGTCGTGCTGGCGATCATCACCACCACCGCATAGCGGGTGCCGTCGGGCGCGGTCATGATCCCGATATCGTTATATCCGGTAGAGATCGGATCGAGCTGCTGGCCGGTCCCCGTTTTGTGCATGAAGCGCCAACCGGCTGGGACGCCGGCTTTCAGACGGTTGGGCCCGCTTTTCGTTCGTTCCATTGTGGCCATGAGCAAGCGTGTCGAAGACAAGGACAGCAATTCGCCCTTTGCCAGTCTTGCGAGCGCCGCGGCGATGGCATCGGGGGCAGCGCCATCGATCGGGTCGTTCACATAGGCATCGAGTGCCGCCCGCCGCCGTTCATAAGGCAGTTCCGCCCTGGCTGCATAGAAACGACGCCCGATCGAATATTCCTGTCGCCAACTCAATCCCGCAATCTGGCTTTGCAAGGCGCGTTCGCCAGGGCCGTAACGGATATTGCCAAGCTGCTTGCGTGCCAGAAAATCGCGAACCGCCTGCGGCCCGCCCGCCGCGCGGGAGAGGCTGTCATTCGCCGTATTGTCGCTCTCGGTAATTGAGCGTTCGAGAAGCTCCGCAATCGTCATCTCGATCGCGCCATTGGCGACAACGCGGTCGCGTATGGGCTGATGGAAAACCGCCAGATCGTCGATCCCGATGCGCACTTTCTGATCCAGCTGCAACCTACCGCTGTCGACCTGATCGAGTACGGTCATCGCCACCCATAGTTTCGATACGCTTTGCTGCGGGAAAAACTCGCCGAAGCGTTTGCCGGTAATCCAGTCGCCGTCGATACGCTGCACCGCGATCCCCGTTTTGCCGGGAAAGGCGCGCCAGGTTTCCTGTATCTGGTTCTGCAAAGCTTCGGGTACGGTTCGACTGGTAACCTTAGGCGATGCGGCCGGACGAGGCTGGGTCGATGACACAGGCGCTTGCGGCTTGGGGGCTGTAACTACCGGTGCAGGTTTGGAAGCCGGACGGACCGGCGGTGGCGATGAAGGTGAAACGCAAGCCTTCAGTAACAGCATCACAACAACCAACGAACCCAATTTCGACGGATTACGCACACACGACTCCATAGATTTTACAAGCAGCCGATTAATCCCAAAGACTTCGAACGCAAGCTGCACATTCGGTGCTTTGCGGCCAGATGAGTCATTCACGCGACCGAATCGCCCTTCCTCGACCTATAATTATAGGTGCGGATATTACTTGACCTGAACGGGCTGGCGTAGTTGTCGCTAGACGGGTAAACCATTTATATCTGGAGGAAGTTCCCATGTCCGAAGAAGGCTTGTTTATCGGCTCGACCGCAGGCGGGGCGCGCCAGGCGATCAACTGGAAGCGTGCGAATCGCCATGGGCTGATCGCAGGCGCGACCGGCACCGGTAAGACGATCACATTGCAGGTTATGGCCGAGGGTTTTTCGAGAAATGGCGTCCCCGTATTCGTCTCCGATGTGAAAGGCGACCTGGCCGGCATGGCGATGTCGGGGGCGGCCAGCCAGAAGAATCACGATATCTTTGTGGGTCGCGCCAAGGAAATCGGCGATACCGAATGGGCCTATGCCGACAATCCGGTGCAATTCTGGGATCTGTTCGGTGAAAACGGCCATCCGGTGCGCACCACCGTTTCGGAAATGGGGCCTTTGCTGCTGTCGCGGCTGATGGACCTGAACGAGGTGCAGGAAGGCGTGCTGACCATTGCCTTTCACGTCGCCGACAAGGAAGGGCTGCTGCTGCTCGATCTCGACGATCTGCAAGCGATGCTGGTCAATATCGCCGATCGGGCTGAGGAACTGACCACCACTTACGGCAATGTTTCGAAGCAAAGCGTCGGCACGATCCAGCGTTCGCTTCTCCAATTGCGCTCCCAAGGCGGCGAGCATTTTTTCGGCGAGCCCTCGCTCGAGCTCGACGATTTCATTGCAACCGACGACAAGGGGCGCGGGGTGATCAATATCCTTGCGGCCGAAAAACTCATGCAGAGCCCGAAGCTCTATTCGACTTTCCTGCTCTGGCTGTTGTCCGAACTGTTCGAATCGCTCCCCGAAATTGGCGATCCCGACAAGCCGAAGCTGGTGTTCTTCTTCGACGAGGCGCATCTGCTGTTCAATGATGCTCCCAAGGCGCTGGTCGAAAAGATCGAGCAGGTCGTGCGTCTCATCCGGTCGAAGGGCGTCGGCGTCTATTTCATCACGCAGAACCCGATCGACATCCCCGATACCGTTGCGGGTCAATTGAACAACCGGGTGCAGCACAAGCTGAACGCCTTCACCCCGCGCGATCAGGCGGCGGTCAAATCGGCTGCCGAGACTTTTCGCGCCAACCCCGATGTCGATGTCGCAACCGCGATCACCGAATTGAAAGTTGGCGAGGCCCTGGTTTCGGTCCTTCAGGCCGATGGCGCGCCTACCCCGGTCGAACGTACGCTGATCAAGCCGCCCGCATCGCGTACCGGGCCGCTCGATGCCAAGGAACGCGGCGTGATGATCGCAACCGATGCCGTCGGCGATAAATATGATGCTTTGGTGGATCGCGAATCGGCCGAGGAAATATTGCAGGCTAAGGGCGCCCAGGCCGCAGCCGCTGCCGAAGAGGCCGAAGCCGCGGAAGAACAGGCGAAGGCCGATGCGATCGCTGCGAAGGAACGCGCCAAGCAGGAAGCTGCGGCCGCCAAGGAAGCCGCTCGCGAAGCCGCGCGTCAGGCGCGCGAGGATGCGAAACCCAGCATGACGGAAAAAATGGTGCAGTCTGCCGCGCGTTCGGCGGCGACCTCGGTCGGGCGACAGCTGGTTGGCGACCTTGGGCGTTCATTGGTGCGCGGGATTCTGGGTGGTTTGTTCAAATAACTTAAGCCCCTCCCCTTCAGGGGAGGGGTTGGGGTGGGGCGGTGAAGTTTGCGCTATACCGAGACCTCCACCCCGCTGCGACTAACCACCTACGCTGAAGCTACGGCGGTAAGTCTCGCTGCCCCTCCCCTGAAGGAGAGGGGATAGATCGCTGTTACAGCAAATTCACCCCATTGCATTCGCCGATTTAATCGCCCAATTAAACGGGCGAGAGGAATCGTGTGTGACCCTGCCTGCACCAAATGAACTTGCCGATTTCGAAGCGCAATGCGACGCCTGGTTTGCAGCCAATACCGTTACCGATCCGGGCTTCATGTTGCCTTTGACCTTCATGGAGGTTTCGACCGATCGGCAGTTCGATTTCCTGCGGAATTGGCAGAACCGGGTCTATGAGGCGGGTTATATCGGCATCAGCTGGCCCGCCGAATATGGCGGTCGCGGCATGCATCCGGAATTTCAGCGGATTGCGACGCGGATCATGAAGAAATATGACGCGCCGATCATGCTCAACGCGATCGGCAATGGCTGGGCGGGGCCGCTGATCCTCGATATCGGGACCGAGGAACAGAAACGCCGCTATATCAAACCGATGCTGGCAGCCGAGGAAATCTGGTGCCAGGGCTTTTCCGAACCCGAACATGGCAGCGACCTTGGCAATGCGCAGTGCCGCGCCACGCGGGACGGGGCGGACTATGTCGTCAACGGCTCCAAAATCTGGACGTCGCTTGGCGATCGTGCGCATCAGATGATCCTGCTCGCGCGCACCGATCCGGACGCCCCCAACAAATATGCGGGTCTCAGCTTCTTCCTTGCCCCCATGAAAATTCCCGGCGTCGAGACGCGACGGATCAGGAAGCTCACCGGCGAATACGGTTTCGTGCAATGTTTTTTCGACAACGCGCGCATCCCTGCCGACGGCCTGATGGGCGAAGAAGGGCAGGGCTGGCTGGTCGCGATGAAGACGCTGGAATATGAACGCGGCGCAAAAATCAATCTGGCGGGGGGATCTTTTGCCAAGGAAATGGACGCCATGGCGATCGTCGATCTGGCACGCACCGCCAAGCGCGGCGGCAAGCCGGTGCTTGACGATCCGGTAATGCGCGACCGGCTGGTCGAGCATCTGATCGATATCCAGGCGCTCAATCTCAACAACGCCCGCAGGCGTATGGCCCCTCTGAACCGGGACCGTCCTCTGGGATTGTCGCTGATCAACAAGCTCGCCCGTACCGAACTCGTCCGCGAACTGACGCAATTCGCCTTGCAGTTCCAGGGGGCCAAAGCGGGCTATTATGTCGGCGAGCCAGAGGCAATCGACGATGGCTATTGGCACCGCGCCTATCTCAACAGTTTTTCCGCCACTATCGGCGGGGGCACTAGCGAGATCCAGAAAAACATCATCGGCGAGCATGTGCTCGGCCTGCCGAAGACCAAATGACGAGAGGACAATGATGAATGAAGTTTTGACCGAGGCCCGTGACGGCATCCTGATCATCACCATCAACCGGCCCGATGCCAAAAACGCGATGAGCAAGGCGGCATCGGAAGCAATCGCGGCAGCGCTCGACCGACTCGATGCCGAAGACGATCTGCGCGTCGGTATTGTGACGGGTGCAGGCGGCACCTTCTGTTCGGGAATGGATCTGAAAGGTTTCCTGCGCGGCGAGACGCCGTTCGTGCCCGGCCGCGGTTTCGGCGGCATCACCCAGCGGTCGCCCGTCAAGCCTTTGATCGCGGCGGTCGATGGTTATGCTCTGGCGGGTGGCCTGGAAGTCGCGATCGCCTGCGACATGATCGTCGCCAACGAAAACGCCAAATTCGGCATTCCGGAAGTGAAGCGGGGCTTGGCAGCGGCGGCCGGCGGACTGATGCGCCTGCCCAAGAAAATTCCCCCGCACATTGCGATGGAGCTGGCGCTGACCGGCGACTTCATCGATGCGAAGCGTGCCTATGAACTGGGTTTGGTCAACCGCGTCACCGGGGGGCCTGCGCTCGATTCTGCGTTGGAACTGGCGCAAAGCATTGCAGGCAATGGGCCGCTTGCGGTCAAAAAATCCAAGCAGGTCATCCTTCAATCCGCAGAATGGAAGGAAACGGAGATGTGGGACAAGCAAGGAGAGACGCTGGGCAATCTGTTCATGACCAACGATGCCCGCGAGGGTGCGGCCGCCTTTGCGGAGAAGCGCAAACCCAACTGGACAGGGACTTAAAGCCAAGCCAAACCAATCTACCGTAGCCCTGAGCTTGTCGAAGGGCGCTTGCCGGTTAAACGCCCTTCGACAAGCTCAGGGCTACGGTGATTAAATGGAAATGATCGATGCACCCTAAAATTCACGCCGCCGCCAATCCCGAAAAGTCAGCCATCATCATAGCCGGCACCGGCCAGACCGTAACCTATGGCGAACTCGATGCCAATTCGAACCGGGTGGCGCAGCTGCTCCGTTCGCTCGGGCTAAGGCACGGCGATACTATTGCAATCTGCATGGAAAACCGGGCGGAGTTTTTCGACCTCGCCTGGGGTGCGCAGCGCAGCGGACTGGTATTCGTCGCCATCAGCAACCGGCTGACGGCACCCGAGATCGATTATATCCTTGCCGACAGCGGCGCACGCGCGCTTTTTTCGAGCGACTATCTGGGTGACATGCTCGATGCGGTTGAGGCCGATGTCGAACGCTACATCGTTGGCGGCGATCGCGAAGGGTGGATCAGTCTGGAAGCCGCGCTTGCCGACATGCCGGCAGACCCCGTCGCCGACGAACGCGCGGGAACCGACATGCTGTACAGCTCGGGTACGACGGGAAGGCCCAAGGGCGTGCGCCTGCCCTTGCCCGACGATCCGAACATCGCTGCACCCAATGCGCTGGCGATGATTGCGGCAGCGGCTTTCACCTTTACCGCGGACAGCATCTACCTGTCGCCTGCACCGCTCTATCATGCCGCACCCTTGCGCTGGTGCATGTCGGTGCACCGGTTGGGAGGCACCGTTGTGGTAATGGAAAAATTCGATCCGGAAGAAGCTCTTGCCGCGATCCAGACTTATGGGATAACCGACAGCCAATGGGTGCCCACGCATTTTGTGCGCATGCTGAAACTGCCGGCGGAGGTGCGGACACGCTACGACGTCTCGACATTGAAATGCGCGGTCCATGCCGCCGCCCCCTGTCCTGTTCCGGTCAAGGAAGCGATGATCGAATGGTGGGGTCCGGTCCTGCGCGAATATTATGCCGGCACCGAAGGCAATGGCTTCACCTTCATCTCCAGCGAGGAATGGCTGGCGCATAAGGGATCGGTCGGCAAGGCGCTGAACGCCGTGATCCACATTTGCGGCGAAGATGGCGAAGAACTGCCGGTGGGCGCGGAGGGCATCGTCTATTTCGAAAGCGAGGCGCAGTTCAGTTACCATAACGACCCTGCAAAGACTGCTGAGAGCCGTCATCCCGGACACCCGACCTGGTCGATGCTGGGCGATGTGGGCAAGGTGGACGAAGAGGGCTATCTCTACCTCACCGACCGCAAGAGCTTCATGATCATTTCCGGGGGCGTGAACATCTATCCGCAGGAAATCGAGAATCTGCTTGTTCATCATCCCAAGGTCGCCGACGCCGCCGTCATAGGCGCGCCCGACGAGGATATGGGCGAACGCGTGGTCGCCGTGGTCCAGCCGCTCGATCCGGCCCAGGCTGGCGACGAACTGGCGGAAGAACTGAAGGCTTATCTGCGGCCCAACCTGTCGGGGATCAAGATGCCCAGGCAGATCGATTTTCGCGATGAACTGCCGCGCCATGCCACAGGCAAATTGTACAAACGTCTGCTGCGTGACGAGTATTGGGGAAATAAGGACAGCCGGATTGTTTGAAACAAAGGAATATTAGACCCTTATTTGACCAGATTTGCCCAGCGTGATTGCGTCCAGAAGCGTTTCGGCAGGAAGGGTGCGCATGGCCGGACTGGTTGCCCGGACAAGCACCATCTCGCTGCGCTTCGGTGTTACCGTAACCACGCTTGCGCTTTTGCCGACGGCTTTGGCGGCACGTTCGGCGATCGGCGCGGCCAGACGGCTGGCGGTTCGGAACGACCCTGTTTCGGCATAGCCACCCTTAAATTTGTCGCCCGGCCTCTGCCCAATAACGATCGCGCACCCCTTTCTTGACGACTTTGCCATTGGCGCTGCGTGGAAGATCATCGATGAAATCGACGCTCTTTGGCGCTTTGATCGCGCCCAGCGCGGCTTTGCATTCCGCGATGATGAAAGCCGGATCGAGCGATGCACCGACATCGGGTTGAACGACAGCCTTGACCGCCTCACCCCATTTATCGTCGGGTACGCCGATGACAAGGCAATCGCGCACCCCCGGTATGGCGGAAATCACCCGCTCGACTTCGGCCGAATAGACGTTGAAACCGCCGGTGATGATCATGTCCTTTTTGCGGTCAACAATGAACAGGAAACCATCTTCATCGAGATAACCGATATCCCCCGTCAGATGCCATCCATTGCGGCGGGCTTCCGCCGTTGCCTGCGGGTTCTGAAAATAGCCTTCCGAGACAAAGTCGCCTTTGACGACGATTTCACCCAGTTCGCCGGTGGCAACAAGCGCGCCTTTTTCGTTCATGATGCCAAGTCGGGACGAGGGCGTTGCCTTACCGACGCTGCGCAGACGGGTATCCGGCGCAAGTTCGCCATCGATGAAATGGTGCGCAGCCGTCATGCGCGCGATCAGCATGGGCGCTTCGGTTTGGCCAAAGCCGCCGACCATCACCGGGCCGAAGATGCGGATCGCGCTTTTCAGCTTTTCGATCGACATGGGGGCCGAGCCATAGGCAATCCGCCTGAGCGATGACATATCGGTCGTCGATGCGCGCGGATGCTCGACAAGCGTGTAGATGGCCGTTGGCGGCAGGAACAGGTCGGTGACTTTATATTTCGGGATCGCATCGAAAATCGCGTCGGGATCAGCCCGTTTCAGGATCACCGATGTTCCACCCCGATACATCACCGTCAACACGATACGACCACCCACATGAGTCATGGGGGCGGCCGCCAGATTGACCGGATCGCCCCCGTCCTCGATTTGCTTTACACCCTTCAGGATTGCGACAAGATTCCGATTGGAAAGGGCGACCGCCTTGGGCAGGCCAGTGGTGCCGCCCGTCATCGGGATCATGACGATGTCCGTTGGCGCGGCAGCGACAGCCGGTGGCCGGGCATCCTGCGCGGCCATCCAGCCCTGCAAATTGGTATCGAGGCCGATGGCGGCTTTTAGATCAGGATGCCCACCGCGGATACGGTCTGCGGCTGCTGCGAATTTGCTGTGATAGAAAATCGCGTCACATCCAAAGGCATCGAGCAGCGCGACATTATCCTCAAGCGAGTTGCGCGGATTGACCGGCACCCAAATCCCGCCTGCCCGGATAATCCCCAGCGTTGCCGCAAACGCCCACGGATCGTTGGGGCTAAAGACCGCTCCCCGCATCCCGGGTGCAAAACCGGCTGCAATCAGGCCATTGGCTATCCGGCATGATGCCTGCTGAACTGTGCGATAGGATAAATGTTCATCGTTGAAAATGAAGCAGTCGCGCTCCGCATTGGCTGTGCAAGCCTCATCGATCAACGCTATCAATGTTTCCGGCATGGCATGAGTTTAGCCTTTCAGCGCGTCTCCGCGAGAGCGGATTTCGGGTTCGGCCCATTCTCCACATATGTGAAGCTCATGCCATTTCGCAAATCTGCGGCGACGGCTAAGCCGTGGCTATGGATAAAGTTCGCACGCTCATAAATTCGCTTCGGCTGCCCGTGATCGCGGCACCGATGTTTCTGGTTTCAAACCCCGCCCTGGCACTCGCCTGTTGCCGTAGCGGGATTGTCGGCAGTTTCTCGGCGCACAGCACGCGAACGCGAGAAGGTTTTTCCGAATGGCTGGCAGATATGGAAACCGGTCTGTCGGATATGCGGGCACAGGGTCTGACGCCAGCGCCTTATGCGGTAAACCTTGTCGTTCATCCAACAAACCAGCGGGCCGAAGGCGATCTGGAACTCTGCATCGCGCACAAGGTGCCGATCATCCTGACCTCCAAGGGCGCGCCGGGGGATATATTTGCGCAGATCCACGATTATGGCGGGATCATCTTTCACGATGTCGCCAGCGCACGGCATGCGGAAAAGGCTCTGGCCGCGCGGGCCGACGGCCTGATCGCGGTTTGCGGCGGTGCTGGTGGGCACACCGGCACGGTAAATCCCTTCGCGCTGGTCAATGAACTGCGCGCGCTGACCGACAAGCCCATCATTCTTGCAGGCGCGATCAGCACCGGACGCGACATATTGGCCGCACGTACGATGGGGGCCGATCTTTGCTATATGGGCACCCGCTTTATCGCGACGCCGGAATCGATGGCCCCCGATGGCTATCGCGAAATGCTGGTGACGGCATCGGCCAGCGACATATTGTTCACAGCCGCCCTCGATGGCGCACCTGCAAATTTCCTTATCCCCAGCCTTGAAGCATCGGGTATCGATGTCCCCGCGCTGATCCGGACGCCACCCGGCGACATCATTTCGGCCCAGGAAGCCAAGGCGCGCTACAAAAGTATCTGGTCGGCGGGGCACGGCGTAGGCGCGGTGACGGCGATCCTGCCGGCATCGGACATCGTCGATCAGTTGGTGCAGGAATATGCTGCCGCAAAGGATGCCTTCAGTCTTTAGCGGCTTTCCCCAAAAGGTGATCGGAAATGATCCGTTGCTGAATTTCCGATGAGCCTTCGAAAATCTTGGTCAGCCTGGCATCGCGCCAATGGCGTTCGACAGCATAATGCGTGGTGTAGCCAGCACCGCCCAATATCTGCAGTGCCTCGCTCGTCACGCGTTCGGCCATTTCCGATGCGAAATATTTCGCCATCGCGGCTTCCTTGTCGCACCGTCTGCCGGAATCGATTTCGTGGCAGACGAAATACATCAGCTGGCGGGCCGCTTCTATCTCGGTCGCCATCGTTGCAAGTTTGAAACGGATCGCCTGAAAATTGCCGATCGGCTGGCCAAATTGGACGCGCGATTGCGCATATTCCAGCGCATCTTCAAGCGCTCCCTGTGCCAGACCGATCGACCGCGCGGCGGTGTGGGCGCGGGCACCCTCAAGCCCGGAGGTTACCGAATAAAAGGCCTTGCCCTGGCTGTCGGCGCTGCCCGATACCGGCACGCGGCATTCGTCAAAGGCCAGTTCATAGGTTTTCCAGCCATGATAGCCGATCTTGGGAATGGCATGTCCCGCACACCCCTTGGGCAGTTCGCCACGCGGTTTTTCAATGGCGATCCCGGTCAGCCCCAAATGCCGCTTCCGGGTGTCCTCCGGCGAATCGGTGCGCGCAATCAGATAGATGAAGTCGGCACCATCGGCAAAGGTGCACCAATATTTGCTGCCTGTGATCACCCACTCATTGCCCTCGATCCAGGCGCGGCACGCGATGCTTGAAATGTCAGAGCCGGCATTGGGTTCGGACATTGAAAAGGCGCCGAGATATTCGCCCTGCGCCATCGCCGCGATCTTTGCCTTGCGCTCCTCGCCTTCACCCGGCACCGATTTGTAGAAATTGTTGCCGCGTGCAATCAGGCTGGCAACGCTCATCCATCCCCGCGCCAGCTGTTCGGCTACCAGGCAATATTCGAAATAGCCAAGGCCCAGCCCGCCCAGTTCCTCGGGAATCAAGATACCGAAATAGCCCTGTTCCCCCATTTTGCGGATAAGGTCGCGCGGGATATCGCCCTTTTCGGGATCGAGCTTGTTTGCAACCGGCAGTACCTCGTTCATCGTGAATTCGCGCGCAGCGTCGCGGATCATGATCCGTTCCTCGGTCAGATATCCGGTTGCATCACTCATGATTTTCGTCCTCCCAAATGCTTTCGCATCACTTCGATCAGATGATCCCGGGCGATGGCCACACGCTCCATGACGCCACCCACACCGATCGCGAGCGGTGGTGTGCCCGATTCCACCGGCACCAGCATCGCAATCACCGCCGCCCCCGCCGTCATATCGCCGCAGGTTTCGGCAAAGCCCTGGGCGCGAACACGCTCCATTTCTTCCATGAAGGCCGTTTCGCTGACCCGGTGATTATCGTCCTGGGCTTCGGCGTTGTTCCGCCTGACAATAGCGCGGATTTCCTGATTGGCTTTGATGCTGAGCAGGACCTTTCCGGTGGCCGTGCACGTCATCGGCCGCTGTGTACCGACCGGAATATGCAACCGCACCGGATAACTTGACGGCACGACATGGACATATTGCAGCGTTGCCTGGTTCTGCTGGCCCAGCAAAACCGCTTCGCCGGTTTCCTTGCCGATTTGGGCCATTATCCGGGAGATCGGCGCGTCGTCATAGGTCGATTCGAGCAGCCAGTCGCCAAGCAGGGCGATGCGATATGTCGGCCGGTAGCGTCGGGTTTTATTGTCATAGACCAGATAGCCGAGCGACAGCAAAGATTTGAGCAGCACCGATGCACTGGACGTCGGTATTTGCAGGGCGTTGGCGATGTCGGTTACCGTAACGGGAGTCCCCACCTCGCGGAGATGCTCGAAAAGGGCCAGCACGCGGCCTGCGGATTTGATGACGCCCCGGTCCATCTACATGCCGATCAAATCGGCCTTGGCGATCACGTTGTTGAGGATGCGGATCGACGCGGCATCGACCATAACGCCGTCGATATTCACCGACCCGATACCCTGCGCCATCGCCTCGTCATAGGCGGCGGCCATCTTCCGGGCCATTGCGACTTCCTTCGGATGGGGCGAGAAGGCTTCGATAGCCGGGGCAATTTGCGATGGATGGATCGCCCATTTCCCGACCATGCCAAGCGCCAGCGCGCGCTTGCATTCGATCACATAGCCCTCAGGCTTCTGAAAATTGGCATAGGGGCCATCAATGGCATCGATCCCCGCCGCCCGACAGGCCATTGTCATGCGAAAGCGGGGATAATGCCACAAATCGCCGGGATATTCGCCGTCGTTGCCGATTTCTGAAACGGCAATGCCCTGGCTTGCCGAATAGTCGCCCATGCCCAGGATAAGCGCTTCCAGCCGCGGAGAGGAAGCGGCAATCAGTTCGCAATTTTGCAGCGCTTCCGCCTCTTCGATCAGCGCTTCCAGGCCGATGCGCTTGGTCAGCCCGAGTTTGAGTTCCAACTGGGTTAGCATCAGGTCGACAAAACGCACATCGGCGGGCCGGGTCGCCTTGGGGATCATGATCGTGTCCAGATTTTCGCCAGCCCCCGTCACGACTTCTATGATATCATCATGGCACCAGGGCGTGCCGACATCGTTGATACGAACGCAACGGGTTTTCTTGCCCCAATCATGGCGGTTGAGCGCGTGGACAACCGTCTTGCGTGCCTCCCCCTTGGCGTTGGGCGCAACCGCATCTTCCAGGTCGCAAAACACATGATCGGCATCGGAGGCCGCCGCTTTTTTCAGCTGCCTTTCATTCGATCCTGGCACAGCCAATTGCGATCGGCGCAGACGTTTCGGGTTGCTGGTCATGGGATGCGTCCTTCCTATTTCACCGCGCCGGATGCGCGCAATGCCGCTATGGCTTCCGGAGCAAAGCCGGCCTCGGCCAATATCTGGTCGCTATGTTCGCCCAGGTCAGGGCCGCATCTTTTGACCCCGCCCGGCGTTTCCGAAAAACGGATGGGCGTGCCGGTGATCTGAACGGGTTTATCGAGTCCCGGACAATCAATATCGACTAGCATCTCGCGTGCCGCAAAATGCGGGTCGGTCGCGATTTCCGACATATCGTAGACGGGTCCGAACGGCACGTTCCCGCCCAAGCGGGATTTCAGTTCGGCTTTCGAGAAACGCTGTGTGATGGCGCTGAGCGCGTCGATGCACTCCGGCCGGTTGGCCATGCGCTTGGGTGTCGTTCCGAACCGCGCATTGGCAACGAGTTCGGGCGCGTCTAACAGACTAGCCAACTGCCCGAAGAAATCATCATCGGGGCAGGCAATCGCCACCTGCCCGTCGCTTGCCGGGAAGACCCCGAACGGGACGAGAAACGGATGATGGTTGCCCTCGGGCTTGGCCACGACCTCGCCGACCGACAATTGATAGACCATGCGCTCGCACACCGCCAAAATGCCGTCGACCATCGCGACATCGACATATTGGCCTTGCCCCGTCTCACGCGCGCGCAACACGGCGCCAAGGATGCCGATTGCGCAATAGAGCGCAGGGATGGAGTCGCCGATACCGGGACCGACCTTGGTTGGCGTTATCGCATCGGGTCCGGTAATCCCCATCACGCCGCCCATCGCTTGCGCCACCACATCAAAGGCCGGCCAATCCTCATAAGGGCTGCTGGCGGTATGCGGGTCGCCAAAGCCGCGGATGGAGGCATAGACCAGCTTCGGGTTCAACGCGCGCAGGCTTTCATAGGACAGGTCGAGCCGTTCCATCACGCCTGCGCGGAAGTTTTCAACGATCACGTCGAATTGCGGCACCATCTGGCGCAGCACGGCCTTTCCTGCCTCGCTCTTCAAATCCAGTACCATGCCGCGCTTGTTGCGGTTCACACTGTGGAAATAACCGCTATGCCGCTTTTCCGTATCGGTCTTGTGCCACGGCCCTGCGCGGCGCGTAGCGTCACCGCCGGGCGGTTCGATCTTGACGATATCGGCACCATGATCGGCAAAAACCTGCGTGCAAAACGGCCCGGCAAAGGCGGTAGTCAGATCGAGGATCCGAAGGCCCTGAAGAACTCCGCTCACCGGTCGCCCCAATGGCTTTGGCGTTTCAGCAGAACCGTGCGCTCACCGGTAAAGACCAGCTGGTCTTTCTGGTTGGTGCCATAGTGGCGGAACGTTACGATGCCGGCATCCTCCCGGTCGCTGTCTTTGACCTCCAGCACTTCGGAACAGGCGTAAAGCGTATCGCCGTGAATGACGGGCGTTTTGAGCTGGATATTGTCCATCCCGAGTTCCGCCAGTGCATTCTCGCAGCAATCCTGCGACGCCAGCCCCATCACAACCGAGAAGTTCACGCCGCCATAGGAAAGTCGTGTTTTAAAGGGGGTTTCCTGCATGGCATGTTCGTTGAAATGCGCGTGCGCGGTATTCATGACCATGTTGGTGATAAGGACATTTTCCAGCGCCTCGATCGTCTTGCCGCGTGCGTGGCGGAAGACATCTCCGACTTTGAAATGCTCGAAATAATTGTCTTTTCCGGTGAGGGCTGAAAGTTTCATGCCGCACCTCCTACCGAGCCTGGTTCACGCAATCTGACGATGTTGGCGCGCTCGAAACGGATGACGCATTCGTCCTTCTGGTTGAACCCCTTGGTTGCCCAGCGGACAATCCCGTTGGAGGGATTGGATGCCGACACACGGCATTCCTGCGTCACGCTTCGACCACGCAGCGTATCCCCGGGATAGACGGGCCGATGATAGACAAGGCTGTAGACGCCTATGAACGGCCCGCCAATCTCGCTGCAATCCTCAACGCTCAGCCCCAATATGGTGTTGAAGACGAGCAGCGGGTTGACGACGATATCCGGATGGCCATGCGCCAGCGCATATTCGCGGTTCGAATAAAGCGGGTTATAGCTCAGCGTCAGCGTGGTGAAGGTGATCGTATCGCTTTCGGTGATCGTGCGGCCCCAGTGATGATCAAAGACCTGCCCAACCTCGAAATCTTCATAAAGATGGCCCTTGGGCCATAACTTCGCGCGCTCTCGGAAATCCTGTTCGGACATGTCCGGCTCCTTCACCCTCAATTCTTGTTGGCCGTGCAGATTAACGCTGCAAGGCCTTGAGCCTGTCGGCCATTTTTTCTGCAATCATGATCGTCGGTGCATTGGTGTTGCCCGATGGAATCGTCGGCATCACCGACGCATCGATGACGTACAGCCTCTCTAGCCCACGCACTTTGCAGTCACGATCTACCACCGCGCGCACAGCGTCGGCACCACCCATAGCGCAGGTGCCAATAGGATGGTACATGGACTCGGCGTTCTCGCGAATGAAGCCGAGAATTTCATCGTCGCTCTGCACGTCTTTCCCAGGCCAATATTCCTCGGCGAGATGCCCGGCAATCGGATCGGCTGCGAAGATTTTGCGGTTGAATTTATAACCGCCGATGATCGCCTGCCGGTCATTTTCGGTGTCGAGATAATTGGCCTGCATCGCCGGATAGTCTTTGGGATCAGCGCTTTTCAGCAGCAGTCTGCCCATCGATTCCGGACGCAGCAAACAACAGGCGGCGGTCAGCCCTGGAAAGCCGTGAATACCGAAATCGCCCTGTGGCGATATCTTCGCCGAAAGCGGGCGGAACGAGACCTGAATGTCGGGTCGCTCGGCACCCGGCAATATCCGCAGGAAGGCCGATGCCTGATTGGCGCTGAGGTTCAGCCATCCCGATTTGGAGGCAAAATATTTCAGCGCCTCGCCCACGGCACCAAGGCCGACCAGTTTCTTGTTGGCCGAAAGCCGGGCTGTCGCTGCCTTGACGATGCAATAGACGTAGAAATGATCCTGCAGGTTTTCCCCGACACCCGGAAGGTCATTGCGCACTTCGATGCCCATTGCCTTAAGGTGCGCCGCCGGACCAATGCCGGACAGCATCAATAGCTGCGGCGAGTTTATCGCACCACCCGAGCTGATGACAGCGCGCGTCGCAGTGGCCTGTTTGATCTGACCCTGTTGCCGATATTCGACCCCCGTCACCCGCTTCCCGTCCATCAGCACCCGGTTTGCCATCGCCTCGACCTCCACGCGCAGATTGGCGCGCGTCTTGGCCGGATGCAGATAGCCAGCAGCGGTCGAGCACCGCACACCGTCACGGATCGTCGTCTGGGGTCGGCCGACCCCATCCTGATCGCCCGAATTGAAGTCATCCGAAAATTTAAGGCCAGCATTGACGGCGGACTCGATGAACAATCGCCCGGCCTCATCATCTATCCGCAAATCCTGCACCGCCAATGGCCCACCGACGCCGAAACTCTCGCTTTCCCCGCGTCCCTGGTCCTCCGCTTTCTTGAAGTAGGGGAGGACGTCTTCCCAGCCCCAACCCCGCGCGCCACGTTGCGTCCACATCGCATAGTCATCGGGATGCCCGCGCATATAAACCATGCCGTTAATCGCGCTGGATCCACCCAGCGTCTTTCCGCGCGGCCAATAAATGCGGCGACCCATTAAATTGGGTTCGGGCTCGGTGAAGTAACCCCAATTATACTTGCCCGGCTTGAAGACGCGGCTCGTGCCCGCCGGTATCCGCAGCATCATGCTGGCATCGCGAGGGCCAGCCTCAAGCAAAAGCACGCGAATCTTGGGGTCTTCGCTCAACCGGGCGGCAAGCACGCATCCTGCCGAACCAGCGCCAACGATCACATAGTCGAAAATATCCCCCTCATCGGCCATCATGGAACCCCAGGTGTCGGAAAGTTCTGCCGCAGAAATGCGTCCCACAAACTATCGGGCATCATCGCCCGCTGCGCGAGCATCATCTTGGCCGATGCCGTCACGGTATAGCGCGCCTTGGGGCTGGTTGCATTGAGCGTGCGTTCGATTACCCGCGCAACATCATCGGGCTCACCACCCAGCTTTGCCAGGGCACCCTTGTGATAAACCTTTTGGGTGGCTTTTGCGACGGCTGCATCGAAGGCTGCATAGGGATCGGTGCGGTTGTTTTGATCGATCGCGCCGACAGCGGCATCTGCAAAGCCAGACCGGATCAGCCCCGGCTCTATAATCACAACATCGATGCCAAAGCCACGCACTTCGAAACGCAGCGCATCGGACAGGGCCTCCACCGCATATTTGGTCGCATGATAAGCGCCGCCGCCCGGAAAAGTAAGTTTGCCGCCCATCGACGAAATATTGATCACTCGCCCTGCGCCGGCTTTGCGCATCACCGGCAGCACCTCTTGCGTCAGCCGCAGCAATCCAAAGACATTGGTTTCAAATTGCTTGCGAATTGCCGCCATAGGCATTGGCTCAAGCGCGCCGGACTGGCTGTACCCCGCATTGTTGACCAGCGCGCCAATTGTCCCTTCGCGCTTTACCACCTCTTCGATGGCTGCGATGATTGACGCTTCGTCGGTCACATCCAGCGCAAGTGTCTTGCAGCCCAATGCAGCAAGACTTTCCAACGCGGCAACTTTGCGCGCGGTCGCGTAGACAACATAACCGGCCTTTACAAGCCGCTTCGCCGTCGCTTCGCCAATGCCCGATGAGGCCCCTGTAACAAGCACGACTTTGGACTGACTGCGCATCCTGATTCTCCATTGCCCGAAAGTAACAGCTGTCATTCATGCCATTGGCCGTCGCCATCGACCATAGCATCTCCCATTTCTCCACATATGTGGAGAGACGGTGGTTGCACGTGAATTGGGACTGTGAAGAGGCTACAGGCAAATCAGCATGACTATAGGAGCCGAGGAGGATAAAAATGGCAGACCGCTGGACTTCGATCATTGACGGCGTGGCCGTCGAACCGATGACGGGCGAGTTTCTCGAACTGAAAAACCCTCGTACTGGTCTGGTCCGGGGTACCGTTGGCTGCGCCGATGAGCGTGATGTTGCAGCGGCCGTCGCATCGGCAAAAGCGGCACAAGGCGATTGGGCCAGTCTGCGCCCTATCGAGCGCGGCCGAATATTAACCGATATCGCTCGTCTGATCCGGTCCGAAATGCAGGATTTGGCTGCCATCGAAAGTCGGGAGACGGGAAAGCCGATCTGGCAGCTCCCCATCGAACTTGAATATGCCGCGCAATATTTCGAACTCTATGGTGGCCTTGTGAATGCGTTGCAGGGCGAAGTCATCGATCTGGGCAGTCAGTTCCACGCCTATACACGGCGTGAGCCTTATGGTGTCGTTGGCGTCATCGTGCCCTGGAATGCGCCTTTGAACCAAGCGTCGCGTGGTATCGGACCGGCACTCGCGACGGGGAACAGCGTTGTTGCGAAACCTTCCGAATTTACGTCTGGCACGCTGACACGGCTTGCCGTTCTGGCGATCGAAAAATGCGCGCTGCCCAAAGGTGTGCTGAACGTGGTGACGGGCCTTGGTCCGCAAGCCGGTGCCGCGCTCACCAGCCATCCCGATATTCACAAAATTGCCTTTACGGGATCCGTCCGCGGCGGAACCGAAGTCGCACGCGTGGCGGCCGAACGCCTGATCCCGGTCACGCTGGAACTGGGCGGCAAATCCCCTAACATCGTGTTCGACGATGCCGATCTGGCGCAAGCGGTTCCGGGTGCGGTGCGGGCCTTTGCGGTCAATGCCGGGCAAGTCTGCGTTGCAGGCACGCGGTTGCTTGTGCAGAAATCGATAGTGGAACCCTTTGTAGCGGGCATGAAGCAGGCACTTGCGACGATGAAGGTCAGCGGTGACGATGACGCGATGATCGGCCCGCTGACCACCGAAGCGCAATTTGCGAAGGTTCAGGACTATTTCGCCGCTGCCAGGGCAGAAGACGTGCGGACCGAAACTGGCGGAGAAGTGCTGGACGATGGGTCTGGCGGCTGGTTCGTCAAACCGACCATCTACATTCCCGACAACGCCGACGCCCGGATCGCCCGCGAAGAAATATTCGGCCCCGTCGTTACCGTTATTCCATTCGAGGACGAAGCGGACGCGATCCGCATCGCCAACGACACCGAATATGGTTTGGCCGCTGGCATCTGGACCCAAAATGTCGGCCGCGCCCACCGCGTTGCAGCCGCACTTCAGGCCGGCCAGATCCAGGTCAACCAATATGAGGTCGGCGGCGCTGTTGAAATGCCGCTGGGTGGTTATAAGCGATCAGGCTATGGCCGCGAAAAGGGCCTGGAGGCGCTTTATCATTATACGCATTTGAAATCGGTCAACATCAAGCTTTAGCCTAGAAGGCTCCACGATTAGCGAGTGATTGGGTGCGGTGGACAACCGGTTTGGATATTGTCTGGCTCTTGGCCATCATCCTGATCGGCAACAGGATTTGCCTAGCCGCACATATTTCCTGTAGTCCAAACTTTTAATCCATGCTTGCTATAGCAAAATAGGTCCACTGCCTTTAAGGCACCGTCAGCAGATGGGAGCAGTAGATGCCAGGCCTATGGTTTGACGAAATGCATGTCGGGCAGGCGTTCGATCACCCGATCCGGCGGACGGTGACCGAAACCGACAATGTGTTGTTTACCGCCATGACCCACAATCCGGCGCTGCTCCATCTCGATGAGGAATATATGAAGGACACCGAATTCGGTGCGCGGATCGTTAACAGTGTCTTCACGCTGGGGCTAATGGTGGGGATTTCCGTTGGCGACACCACCCTCGGGACCGCTATTGCCAATCTTGGATGGGACGAAGTGCGCTTTCCCAAGCCGCTGTTCCATGGCGATACCGTGAATGTGCGTACCGAAGTGATCGAAATGCGCGAATCGAAATCGCGGCCCGATGCCGGGATCGTCGTTTTCATGCATCAGGCGTTCAATCAGCATGGTGAAGTCGTGGCCTCGTGCAAACGCTCAGGCCTGCAGCGCAAGAAGCCGACCGCATGACCGGGCTTCCGCTCCGTTCGATGCTGTTCGTGCCTGGCGACAGCGAAAAGAAAATCGCAAAGGCTGCCGATTGCGGAGCGGATGCCGTGATCTTCGATCTGGAGGATGCGGTGGCAATGGCGAACAAGTCGCTTGCGCGGCGACTCGTTACCGACTTTCTGAAGCAAAGTCCCAAAGGCACGCGTGCGCGCCAATATTGGATAAGGGTCAACCCACTCGACACGGGCCTGACGCTGGCCGATCTGGCAGCAGTGATCGGCGGCGAACCCGACGGCATTGTGCAGCCCAAGACCAATGGGCCGGACGATGTACGACAATTGTCGCACTATCTTGATGCGTTCGAGGCAGCTCATGCCATCAAAGCAGGCGCGATTCCGATCCTGCCGATCGCCACCGAAACCGCAATTGCACCGTTCCGGCTCGGCGAATTTGCCAGCGCCAAGCTTGATCGTCTGTTTGGGCTGACCTGGGGCGCAGAGGACCTGGCAACCGCAGTCGGTGCAACCACCAACCGCGATGCCGACGGCGAATGGGCCTTCACCTTTAGGATGGCGCGTTCGCTCTGCCTGCTTGCGGCGCATGCGGCGGGCGTTGAAGCGATCGAAACGCTTCATGCCGACTTTCGTGACACGGATGGCTTGCGCGCCACATCGCGGGCGGCAAGGACGGAAGGTTTTAGCGGGCGGCTCTGCATCCACCCGGCACAGGTTGTCACTGTTAATGAAAGCTTCACGCCATCGACGGAGGAAGTGGCGCATGCGCGGCGGGTGATCGCGGCATTTGAAGATAAGCCGGGGGCAGGAACAGTCGGTCTTGATGGTAGAATGCTCGATATTCCGCATCGCAAACAAGCCGAACGCATAATCGCCCAAGCCCAAGGTTTCGAAGAATAGTAAAGGGGAGTTGAGGGCTTGGATCGTTTCGATGTACTGATCGTGGGCGCGGGCCATGGTGG
>JBOFLS010000114.1:0-18180 GCA_051657985.1 Sphingorhabdus sp.
CCAGCGCAACCTTCGATCCATCGGGGGTCGGGTTGCCGTCGGCATCCTTGGCGATAACGCCTGCGTCGAGGAATTCGTGATAGAGGTCGTTGCCCTCGCGGGTGCGTTCACCCACGCCCGCGAACACCGAAACGCCGCCATGGCCCTTGGCGATGTTGTTGATCAGTTCCTGAATGAGAACGGTCTTGCCGACGCCGGCGCCGCCGAACAGGCCGATCTTGCCGCCCTTTGCATAAGGCGCCAGCAGATCGATCACCTTGATGCCGGTGACGAGGATTTCGGCCTCAGTCGACTGGTCGGTGAAGAGCGGAGCTTCGGCGTGGATCGACGCGGTCTGCGTTGCGTTCACAGGGCCGCGCTCGTCGATGGGCTCGCCGATCACATTCATGATGCGCCCCAGCGTCATCGGGCCAACGGGCACAGAAATCTGCGCGCCGGTATCGCGCACCGGCTGACCGCGGGTAAGGCCATCGGTCGCATCCATCGCGATCGTGCGAACGGTGTTTTCACCCAAGTGCTGCGCTACCTCGAGGACGAGGCGATTGCCATTGTTGTCGGTTTCAAGCGCCGAGAGGATCGCGGGCAGGGTGCCCGTAAAGCTGACGTCGACGACGGCGCCGATGACCTGCGAAACGCGGCCGGTTGCGGCTGCGTTTGCGGTTGCGGGCGTTGCTGCTTTGGTCGCTGCCTTGGCCACTCTGGGCTTGCGGGCGGGCTTTTCGGTGGGAGCTGCGGTTGCCATGTTCGTCTTCCTTGGGTTGATGCTGTTAGAGCGCTTCTGCGCCCGAGATGATTTCTACGAGTTCAGTCGTAATCGCCGCCTGGCGCGAGCGGTTATACTGGATAGTAAGCCGGTTGATCATGTCGCCCGCGTTGCGCGTGGCGTTGTCCATTGCGGTCATTTTCGAACCCTGCTCCGACGCCGCATTTTCGCGCTGGGCGCGGAGCAGCTGTACCGCGACATTGCGCGGAAGCAGGTCGGCGAGGATTTCTTCCTCGTCGGGTTCATATTCGACACTGGCGGAGGCACCGGCAGGAGCGTTGTCGTTCGATAGCGCGATAGGCATCAGCTGCAACTCGGTCGGTTCCTGCGTCAGGACGCTGACGAACTTGTTGAAGAACAGATGCGCTACGTCGAATTCGCCGTTTTCGAAGCGCGCGGTAAGATCTTCGGACCAGCCTTTTACGGTATCGAAACCCAGCTTGCCCAGATCGCCTGGCTCCACATGCGCGACCATATCGTTCCGATAGGTGCGCGTCAGGCCGTCCTTCGCCTTTTTGCCGATGGTGTAGAATTTCACCTTCTTGCCAGCGGCCTTCAGTTCCTCGGCGCGCTTGCGGGCAAGGCGGATGATGTTGGTGTTGAACGCGCCCGCCAGCCCCTTGTCGCTGGTGGCGACGACGAACAGGTGGACATCGTCCTTGCCCGTGCCAGCCAGCAGCTTGGGCGATTGCGGGCCGACGGTGACCTTTGATGCGATCGACGAAACGACGCGTTCCAGCCGTTCGGCATAGGGACGCGAAGCCTCGGCCGCTTCCTGCGCGCGCTTCAGCTTCGCGGCAGCGACCATCTTCATCGCCTTGGTGATCTTCTGGGTCGATTTGACCGAGTTGATCCGGATTTTCAGGGCCTTGAGAGACGCCATTTCATTATCCTTGTTTCGTCATTCCGGCGAAAGCCGGAATCCAACTCCTGATGTTCAAAATTCAGACCTTCGGTGTTGGACCCCGGCTTTCGCCGGGGTGACGAGGGTCTGGTTTAGTTACGCAAAAGTCTTCGTGAACTTGTCCAGCGCCGCAACGAGCGCCTTCTTGCTGTCGTCGCTGAAATCGCGGCTGTCGCGAATGCCCTTCAGGACGTCGGCATGGTTAGCGCGCAGGTCGGCGAGCATCGCTTCTTCGTAACGCGTCACGTCACCGACAGCGATGCCATCGAGATAGCCGTTGGTGCCGGCAAAGATCGACGCGGTCTGTTCCTCGAAAGGCAGCGGCGAGAATTGCTTTTGCTTCAGCAGCTCGGTCAGGCGTGCGCCGCGGTTCAACAGCTTTTGCGTCGAGGCATCGAGGTCCGAACCGAACTGCGCGAACGCCGCCATTTCGCGGTACTGGGCAAGCTCCAGTTTGATCGAGCCCGACACCTTCTTCATCGCCTTGGTCTGTGCCGCAGAACCCACGCGCGAAACCGAGAGGCCCACGTTAATGGCAGGACGGATGCCCTGATAGAAGAGGTCGGTTTCAAGGAAGATCTGACCGTCGGTGATCGAAATCACGTTGGTCGGGATATAGGCCGACACGTCGCCAGCCTGGGTTTCGATGATCGGCAGCGCGGTCAATGAACCGCCTCCGTTTGCATCGCTCATCTTAGCGGCGCGTTCCAGCAGGCGGCTGTGGAGATAGAAAACGTCGCCGGGATAGGCTTCACGACCCGGAGGACGACGTAGCAGCAGCGACATCTGGCGGTAAGCCACGGCCTGCTTGGACAAATCGTCATACACGATCACGGCATGCATACCGTTGTCGCGGAAATATTCGCCCATGGTCACGCCGGTATAGGGTGCCAGATATTGCAGCGGGGCGGGTTCGGAAGCGGTTGCGGCAACCACGATCGAATATTCCATCGCGCCTTGCTCTTCCAAAGCGCGGACGATCTGCGCCACGGTCGAGCGCTTTTGGCCGACAGCGACGTAGATGCAATAAAGCTTCTTCGATTCGTCGGTGCCGCTGTTGACGCCCTTCTGGTTGATGAAGGTGTCGATGGCGACGGCGGTCTTGCCCGTCTGACGGTCGCCAATGATCAGCTCGCGCTGACCACGGCCAACGGGAACGAGTGCGTCCAAAGCCTTCAGGCCGGTCTGAACCGGTTCGTTCACCGACTGGCGCGGAATGATGCCGGGGGCCTTCACCTCGACGCGGCCACGCTGCGTGGTTTTCAACGGGCCTTTGCCGTCAATGGGGTTGCCGAGACCGTCGACCACGCGGCCGAGCAGTTCCTTGCCGACGGGAACGTCGACGATGGTGCCGGTGCGCTTCACGACATCGCCTTCGCGGATCTCGCTGTCCGAACCGAAAATCACGACGCCGACATTGTCGGCTTCGAGGTTGAGTGCCATGCCCTTGATACCGTTGGCAAATTCGACCATCTCGCCCGCCTGCACATTGTCCAGGCCGTGGATGCGGGCGATACCGTCGCCCACTGAAAGCACGGAGCCGACTTCGGAAACGACGGCTTCGGTGCCGAAATTGGCGATCTGGTCCTTGATGACCTTGGAGATTTCTGCGGCGCGGATATCCATCTTGCTACTTAGCCTTTCATCGCATTAGCGAGAGTGTTCAAACGGGTTTTGATCGAATTGTCGATCAGGGTGCTACCGATCTTGACGGTCATGCCGCCCAGGATCGAAGGATCGATTTTGGCGCTGATCGCGACATCGCGGCCAACACGGTCTTTAAGCTTTGCGGCCAATGCCTTGGTCTGCGCCGGCGTCAGGCCGTGCGCGCTGGTCACTTCGGCAGTCAGTTTGCCGCGATGCGCAGCGGCAAGTGCTGCAAAGGCCTTTGCCACGGCACCGGTTTCGGCAAGACGGCGGTTTTCGGCAAGGACGCCCAGCATCTTGGCCGTCAGCGTATCGATCTTCATCGCCTTGGCAATCCCCGCCACCGCCTTTTTCGCATCGTCACGCGATACCGAGGCGTTGGTGGTCAGCGAAGCGAAGTCCGCCGAATCGGCGATCGCCGCCTGCACTCTGGCAAGGCTTGCTTCGACCGTATCGATGACCGCCGATTCGCGCGCGAGTTCGAAAAGCGCGGTGGCGTAACGTCCGGCAAGGCTGGCTTGCACATTAGCTTGATTGCCGCTGGAATTATCCACGCGTTTAGGTCCTTAAAACAGACTGGAATTTGATGCGACCATATGTGCAGGGACGCGATGCCCCTCGCAAAGTCGCCGCGCGCCTAGCAGGGGATTTGCCGCGATGCAAGATGGAGGTTTGGGGTTGTTACATATCCTTTTCCAATTACTCCGAACTTCGTCATTCCCGCGAAAGCGGGAATCCAACTCCAGAGCTATCCACAAACATAACCGTTGCGGTATGACGAGAGGGCAGGAGTTGGATTCCCGCTTTCGCGGGAATGACGAAATTAGAGGATGTTTTAATGGGCCAAATGACCAAAAGGAAAATGTCTGACGGCGCGGAGATAGCCGTTTATCACGCTGAGCCTATAGGCGAACGGCGCGGCGGGCTTGTTCTGATCCAGGAGATCTTCGGCGTCACCGATCATATCCGCGAACTGTGCGATGAATATGCGGCAGATGGATATGAAGTGCTTGCTCCCGCCTTATTCGACCGAGAACATCCTGGGTTCGAATGCGACTATACCGGAGAACAGTTCGACCGCGCGGTGGAATTGGCGCGTAAACTCCACCCGTTTGAACAATCGCTTGCCGATGCACAGACCTGCATCGATGCGTTAAAGGAAAAAGGCCCGGTATTCATCACAGGCTACTGCTATGGCGGTTCGGTCGCCTGGAGAATGGCGCAGCTCAGCCCCGACCTTGCCGCGGCGAGCAGCTATTATGGCAGTCTCGTCCCCACTCTGTTCGCCGATGAAGCACCCCGCTGCGCCACCATCGCCCATTTCGGTCGCTATGATCAAGGAATCCCGATGGAGGGCGTCGAAGCGTTGATCGCCAAGGAACATCCGACCGCGCAGATTTTCGTTTATGATGCCAATCACGGCTTCAACAGCGACCGCCGCAAGGATTATCATGAAGCCAGCGCCGATCTGGCACGGGAGCGGACGCTGGGGCTGTTTCACACCTGTGGGGGCTAACATCATAAAGCCGCTTGGTCAGGTCGCGCTTGCCGCACTCGTCTTCCTGGTCGCGGTGACGGCGCTCCTCTATTTCGGGCAGCGCTTCTTGATCTATCCCGCACCGCAGGAGCGATTGGCGTCAGCGCCACCCGGCTATCGCTTTGTAGAGACCAAAACAGCCGATGGCTTCAAACTGCGCGCAGCCTATCGCCCTGCAGTCCAGGGCAAACCGACCTTGCTCTTCTTCCACGGCAATGGAGACAGCATTGCCGGCGCTGGTGTCGCAACGCAAATGTTGACCGATGCGGGCTATGGTGCACTGCTGGTTGAATATCGGGGCTATGGCGGCAATCCGGGAAGCCCGAGCGAGCAGGGACTCTATAAGGATGGCGAAGCGGCGATTGCCTGGTTGAAGTGGCAAGGCATCGGGACCGATCAACTTGTCATCATCGGTAACTCAATTGGCTCCGGCCCGGCGACCGAAATGGCGTTGCGGCACAGCCCGGCAGCGCTGATCCTTATTTCCGGTTTTGCCAGCCTGCCCTTTGTCGTTTCCGATCTTTATCCATTCATTCCCGCAACGTTGTTGGTGCGCGATCGGTACGAGAATGAGGCCAAGCTGGGGCGCATCAAAAGCCCGATCCTGATCCTGCAGGGCGATGCCGATGCGCTGGTGCGTCCGGTCAATGCGGAAAGGCTGGCGCGGGCGGCCCCCAAAGCGAAGCTGATCATGGTGCCAGGGGCAGGGCATGAATTGGCTTATGGTCCGGCGGCGCAGGCGCCGATGCTGGATTGGATGGAGACGACGCTGCTCAAGCAGGCTCAAACCAAACCGGTGTTGCCTTAAAACTCGGTGTTTTCGATCGGGGATCGACCTCGGTTCCGGTCAGCGCATTGGCCTCCGGATAATAGGCCATCACCGTTCCACAGGCCAGATCGAAAGCTTTTATGGTGACGCCTTCCATCCGCCCCTGCGCGGATGCCAGCGTTGCCTTGCTGCCCTCCGCCAATCCATGCGTGGCGATGTCTTCGGGCGAAAGCATCACCGTCCAGCGATCGGCATTGCCGCGATAGCTGTCGGTGCGTTCGTAGATGATCGTGTTGAACTGGCCCTCTGACCGGACTGTCGTGAGCATCAGCGGGGCCGTGTGAGAGGAAGGGGTGGCACGGGTGACGAAATGGGCCTTGCCGTCGGCGGTGTTGAATTGGGGCGTGTGGAGCAGGCGGTTGGCGATGTGGAATTCGGCTTTTGCTACATCGATATCGGCCAGTGGTTCCATGCCGGGCACAGTCTTGGCGATGGCCTCGCGGATATGACGGTGCTGTTTATAGGCATTCCAGTCGATAGGCGCGTCGGGCAATAAACGCTCTGCCAGATCGGCAAGGATCGCGACTTCGGGGCGTACATTGTCCAGCCGGTTGATACCGCCATCGGACAGGCGCACATAGTTGAACATCGATTCCTGCGTCGTCGGCTGCCATTCCTCATCGCGCGCGGTCACAGGCAGGATCAGGGATTCTCCGCCATCGATGCCGTCGATATGGCCGCGGTTGATCGTGGTTGTCAGAAACAGCTTGAAACCGATTCGCTCCATTGCGCCGCGCGCCCATTCGCGCTGGGGATTAGCCTCTAGCAGATTGCCACCCATGATGATCGCAGCGTCGATTTCTCCAACCTCGGCAGCTTTCATTGCTGCCATGGTGTCATGGCCTTTGGTCTTGGGAAGCTGCACACCAAGATTGTCTTCGATAGCCTTGAAGACCTCCGCAGGCAGCACCGGCTTCACCCCGATCGTGCCGATGCCTTGGACATTGCTGTGCCCGCGAAGGGGAAGGAGGCCAGCCCCAGGCCGCCCAATCATCCCACGCAGCAGCGCCAGCCCCGCAATATATTCTACCGTATCGCAGCCATGGACATGGTGGGTTACCCCCATGCCCCAGGCGAAGACGGCATTTTTGGCCTTGGAATAGAGAGCGGCCACTCGCTCGATATCGGCGCGGGCAAGGCCCGATTGCGCTTCGAGGGCGGGCCAGTCTTGCGCTTCGATATCGGCGCGCCATTCGGCAAAGCCCGTACTGTGCGCTTCGATAAACTTTCGGTCCGCTGCCCCCCAATTCCCGTTCGTGTCGAACGGAAACGGTGACATTTCAAGAATAGCCTTTGCCAACCCCTTGATCAGCGCAATGTCGCCGCCGATGCGCGGTTGCAGATAGTCCGACGCAATCTCCGTCCCGCCGGACAGCATCGAACGCGGGCTTTTGGGGATGGCGAATTTGACAAGGCCTGGTTCTTTCGCCGGATTGATAAACACAACTTGGCCGCCGCGTTCGCGAATGCCCTTTAGCTGGTGGATAAAGCGCGGGTGGTTGCTCGATGGGTTGGCACCGATGACCAGCATGAAATCGCATTTGCCGAGATCGGCCAGCTCAACCGTTGCGGTACCGGTTCCGATAGTGCTGTCGAGTCCGACGCCGGTCGCCTGATGGCAATAATAAGAGCAGTTGTTGACGTTGTTGGTGCCCCAGACGCGCGCGAGCAACTGGAACAGAAAACCTGCCTCGTTCGACGAACGCCCGGAGGAGTAGAAGAAGCTGCGGTTCGGCTCGATGGCGCGAAGGCGGCGGGCCGCATGATCCAGCGCCCAGTCCCACTCAACCGGTTTGAAATGGTCGCAATCGGCGGCCTTGTAAATCGGCGTTCCCAGCCGCCCCAGATGCTCCAATTCGTGTCCGTCCAACTCGCGCAGGTCAGACAACGAATGCGTGAGTACCTCAACCGGGATGGGTTGCTGGATATCGGTCGATTGCGCCTGGATCGATTTGTTGCAGACACTGGGAAACTCGTCCAGTTCGTTGACCATGCCCCCGCGTTGCCCACCCATGCCAAGCCCGCAGGCCTTGCAGGCATTGTTGGAAGTCAGCGCCTTGGCGCTATTCTTCAGCCCCATACGCCGCGCGGTCGCGAGCGCATAAAGCACCTTCTTGGGTCCGCCGCCGATCGTCTGTTTCGCCATAGGAGAGACGATAGGGGGAGCGGCGAAACTTTGAAAGCAAGTTTCGGGACGCATCACCTTCTCGACGGAATTAACTGGGTCAGGTCACACAGCAAAGGAACGACCATGACCTACCGCATTACCGGCCTCTCTCCCCAACCCTTCGCGCATCTGATCGGTGCCGACGAGGAAACGCTGGCAGCTAAAGGCGCCATTCGTGTCACTGCAAATGCCGACAAAGGCTGGCCGTGCCGGATCAGCCTGGAGGATGCAAAGGCAGGCGAGAGCCTTGTCCTCGTCAATCATGTCAGCCATGATGTCGCTACACCTTACCGTTCGGCCTATGCGATCTATCTGCGTGAAGATGCGGGCGAGCCGGCCGAATATCTTGATGAAACCCCGCCGGTGTTTGAGAACCGCCCTATGGCTCTACGCGCATTCGACGCCGACGGTATGCTGCGAAACGCCGCGCTGGCACTTCCAGGTGAGGCGGACGCGAAGATTCGGGCGCTGTTCGATGCGGACGAGATCGCCTATATCCATGCCCATAATGCCGCACATGGCTGTTTTTCTGCCAAGGTCGAGCGAGCATGAAGATGGAGACGATCTTGGCGAACGCCAAAGCCATTGACCGGGACTGGGCCTTTGCCGCGTTCGATACGCGCGACCGGACGATGGACGGTCGCTTTGTCGGCGCGGTCAAGACAACTAGAATCTATTGCAAACCAAGCTGCCCGGCGCGGCGACCCTTGCGCGAGAATGTCGAATTTTTCTGGACCGGCACCCAAGCAGCGGCGGCGGGGTATCGAGCATGCAAACGCTGTCTGCCCGACGATGTCGGTCGGGATGAAGTTGCCGTTGCCAAAGCACTGAAATTGCTGGGCGGCGAAGAGCCTTTTTCGCTGGAGGAACTTGCCGGGTCCGTCGGCTATGCGCCGCATCATTTCCATCGGTTGTTCAAGCGCGCGACCGGGGTGACGCCTGCCGCCTATGCAAGGGCGCAGCGGGCCAAACGGGCGGAGGCTGCGCTCGCAGCCAACGGCCGGGTGACAGATGCAATTTACGATGCCGGCTATTCGGGTCCGAGTCGCTTTTATGCCGAAACGAAAGGACGATTGGGGATGACGCCAAGTGCGTGGAAAAATGGCGGGGCAGGGGCGGTAATCCGTTGGGCATTAGTGCCGACCTCGCTGGGCGAGATGCTCGTCGCCGCAACGGAAAAGGGTATCTGCCGCCTGTCCTTTGATGAAGATGCAAGTGCGTTGGCTACCCGATTCCCCAAGGCTGAAATCCTGCCTGCCGATGCAGCGATGGCCGCACTCGCCCAAGGCGCTGTAGCAGCGGTCGAAAATCCGGCTCGGATGCCTGATCTGCCGCTCGATGTGGCAGGAACCGCCTTTCAGGAGGCCGTCTGGCAGGAACTGCGCCGCATTCCGGTTGGAGAAACGCGAAGCTATGCAGAAATTGCCGCGGCCGTCGGCAAACCCGGGGCGGTACGCGCGGCGGGTTCGGCCAATGGAGCCAACAACGTCGCTGTCCTCATTCCCTGCCATCGTGTCGTGCGCACTGACGGCACGCTTGGTGGCTATGCTTATGGGCTGGAACGGAAAGCCAAGCTTTTGGAGCGTGAAGGATTGGAATGATGCGTGCAATCGATCAATTTGCGGCCCTACACATCCCAGGCGATCCGCTTATTCTGTTTAACATCTGGGATCCTGGCAGCGCAAAAGCCGTTGCAGCGACAGGAGCCAAAGCGATTACGACGGGCAGTTGGGGCGTGGCCTGCGCGGCGGGCTTTTCGGACGGCGAAAAACTGCCGCTCGATTTCGCGATCGACAATCTGCGCCGGATAAAGCTTGTCACCGATTTGCCGGTGACGATCGATATGGAGGCAGGCTATGGCGCGACCGAGGCCGAAGTTGGGCAATCGGTCATGCGCGCGTCCCAGGCTGGGGCAGTCGGCATCAATCTGGAGGACAAGGATCCGGCCACGCGCAAACTTTTTCCGACCGAAATGGCGGCCCGACGGATCGCCGCTGCGGCCGCATCGGGCTTGTTTGTGAATGCGCGTGCCGATCAGTTTATCTTGAAGCCCACCGCGGATCATGATGCCGCTTTGGTTGATAATGTGATCGAACGCGCCAAGGCTTATGCCGATGCGGGGGCGGGCGGGCTATTTACGCCATTTTTACGCGACGAGACGTTGATTGCCCGGCTTTGCGAACGATCTCCGCTGCCTGTGAACATCCTGATTGGCGAAGGCGTTCCCGGCCATCGCCGATTGGCGGAACTGGGTGTGGCGAGGATCAGTCACGGACATGGACCCTGGGCGGCGGCAATGGATTGGCTGGCGGCCGAAGCGCGCAAGATTTACGCTGGCTGACTTAGGCAGGTGCGGCCGACAACGACATCGTAACTTTCGCACCCTTCGCCGTCCCGATCTGGTTCAATGCACAGTTTTACATCGATAACTGCTCAATACTAACGCTCTGTTCACCCTTTTTCGGCATAGGGAATGCGAAGCTGTGCGCGCTACAGCCTGTTTTTCCGTCGAAAACTTCGTGTTTTCATGTCGGATCGAAAGGGATTACGAATGAACAAGTCTTTGAAGTTTAAGGCTTTGCTTGCGGTTAGTGCGAGCAGCATGGCGATCACAGGCTGTTCCTCTTTGGGTGGTTCGAACCTGCCGCCAGCGCCATCGATTCCATCGCAGCAGCAGGCGAGCGAAGAATATATCATCGGTCCGCTCGACCAGATAACGATTTTCGTCTGGCGCAATCCCGAATTGAATGCGAAGGTTCAGGTGCGTCCCGATGGCCGTATAACGACACCGTTGATTACCGACATGCCCGCTGCGGGCAAAACCGCGACGATGCTGCAGCAAGACATCAAATTGCAACTTTCGCAATATATCAACGATCCGATCGTATCGGTTATCATCAACGAATTTGCCGCAACCAACAACCAGCAGATCCGCATCGTCGGTGCGACCGAGAAACCGGCTTCAATCCCCTATCGCGCGGACATGACCTTACTCGATGCCATGATCGCTGTCGGGGGCCTCTCCGAATATGCAGCCGGAAACAAGGCGCGGCTGGTCCGTTTGAATAAAGCGACCGGGCGCAGTCAGGAATATGCGTTGCGCATCGGCGACCTTATCAAGCGCGGCGACAGCAAGGCGAATGTTCTTTTGCAACCGGGCGATGTGATCATCATCCCTGAGAGCATGTTCTGACAAAGGCTGACGAACCGATATGAATAGCCTTTACGACGAATTGCGTATCGCCGTTCACAGCGTGTGGAACCGCCGCTGGCTGGCGTTGGCGGTTGCCTGGGGTGTATGCCTCCTGGGATGGCTTATAGTTGCGCTGATCCCGTCAAGCTACGAATCCTCTGCGCGTATTACGGTGCGTCCACAGACAGTGCTGTCGGAAAAAGTGGGGATCACCGCTAACGAACGCAAGAAGGCGATCGAGCAATTGCAGCAGTCGCTGAACAGTTCGGCCAATCTGGAACGTGTGGTCAAGGGCACCGATCTGGGCACTTCGATTGCGTCCGAAGCCGAATTGGCCGGTGTGATTGCGGGTTTGCGCAAGGATATCGTCATCAAGCCGAATATCACCAACGAGAATGAGTTTTCGATCACCGCGCAGCATAATTCGCCCAAGATGGCGCGCGATATCGTGCAAAAGCTGATCGATATCGCCGAAGAAGAGAATATTTCCGGCGATCGTGCGGAAACCGCAAGTACGATGAAGTTTCTGGATGCCCGGCTTGAGGAACTTCAGAAGAAGCTGGCCGATGCGGAAGGCAAGCGTGTCGCTTTCGAAACGAAAAATATGGGCATGTTGCCGGGAACCGGTACCGGATCGATCGGAATGCGACGTGAAGCTGCGCGTGCCGAAATGTCGCAAATCGATTCGCAGTTGATCCAGGCAAGAAGCGCGGTTGCGGCTCTTGGCAGTCAGCTCTCAGGCACACCGCGAACTTTGACGACGCCAGGCTCAGGAGGGAGTGCAGCGGCACCCTGGGCTGCGGCGCAAGGCGAACTTGCCGCGATGAAGGCGCGTGGGCTGACTGACAATCATCCCGATGTAATCGCGATCCGCAACCAGATCGCCATTTTGCGCCAGCAGGGTGGCGGTGGCAGCTCTGGTGGCGGCGGTTTTTCGACGCCCAATCCGGCCTATGCTTCGCTACAGTCGATGCTGGCCGAGCGTCAGGCTTCGGTCACGGCACTCTCCGCGCGCAAGGCTGCCTTGCAAGCCGAGATCAGCGACATCACTGCCAAGCAGATTTCCGAACCGGGTGTTTCTGCGGAATATCAGCGGATCAGCCGTGATTATGAAGTCCTGAAGGCGCAATATGACAAATTGCTCGCCGATCGCGAAGCGATCCGCTTGCGCGGTCAGGTAGAGACACAGACCGGCACCGTTCAGTTTCAGATCGTCGACAAGCCGGGATTGCCCACCGTGCCGGCAACGCCCAACCGGCCGTTGCTGCTGGCAGGGGTGCTGTTGTTCGGTATCGCGGCAGGTGGTGGAACGGCCTTTGCGCTTGGACATTTGCAGACGAGTTTTCCAACCGCCGCCAAGCTCGAAAAGGCAAGTGGGCTACCGGTGATCGGCTCGATCTCGCAGATGCTGACCAGCAGCCAGCGGATTGAGCGTAAGCGCAAGTTACGGATGTTCGCGGGCGGCAGCGCCGCGCTGGTTGCAGCATGCGTTATGCTCGTGATCATTGAATTCGTTCAGCGTGGCATGGCGGCATGAAGGGGCCAGACAAGATGAACAAGCATAGCCCAATCAAGCCGCCGTCGTTGCTCGAACGCGCGAACGCGCTTTACGATTTCGGCGCCGCATTGCGCGGTCCCGCTTTGCAGCCTGCCGAGCAGGCGTCCGCACCCGCAGTTCAACCTCTCGCAAAGTCAGCTCCGATCCCCGATCCGGTGCCGGTGATGCGTCATCGGCCGGGCCAGCCCAAGCCCAAGGCGCGTATCGATCGCGATCGTCTCCGCGCTGCGAACTTTATAGACCCTGATGGCCCGGTTACAGGGCTTTCGGAGGAATTCCGCATCGTAAAGCGTCAGCTGCTGCTTGCAGCACGCGGCGGCAAGGGTGTGGAGGCAATCGAGCACGGCGAACGCATCCTGATCTGTTCGGCCAATCCCAACGAAGGCAAGACTTTCTGCGCGGTCAATCTGGCGCTTTCGATCGCGACCGAAAAGGACAACCATGTTCTTTTGGTCGATGCCGATTTCGCTAAGCCCAGCGTGCTGTCGCGGCTTGGTATTGAAGGTGGGCAGGGGCTGATGGATGCGCTCGCCAACCCTGCGATCGATGTCGAAGATCTGGTGATTGAAACCGACATCGCCGGGCTTTCGGTACTGCCTGCGGGTGCGCAAACCAATCAGGATACCGAATATCTGGCGGCGGCCCGTACCGCGGCGGTGATCGAGCAACTTACCATCCATGATCCATCGCGGATTGTGATCTTCGATTCGCCACCTGCGCTTGCCGCATCGCCCGCATCGGTGCTTGCGCTGCATGTGGGACAGGCGGTGATGGTGGTTCATGCCGATGTCACAACCGACAGTGCCCTGCGCGATGCGCTGTCTCTCCTTAGCGGCTGCGATCATATCCAACTGCTTCTCAACCGTGCGAAATTCTCCCCAACCGGACGCAAGTTTGGCAATTATTATGGATATGGAGCCTGAACATGCCATACCAAATCTCTGTAAAAACAAAGTTTCTTGTTTCATTTGCAGCATTAGGCCTTTGCTCGACAGTGTCGCATGCGCAAATGTTGGAAACCGATTGGACCGGCACCGATCAAGCCGTCACGGACGAGTCCGAACCGCAAGCCGACAAGCCTAAAAAGTCAAAGCAGCGGCGTATGGATGTAACGCCTTATATCGAGGCACAACAGGTATTGCTTGCGGATCTTACAAATAGTGGCGAAGTGCTGACATATTCGACAGTTGCCGTCGGTGTTGATGCTTCGGTCGCCGAACGTAACGCCGAGGCGCAGATTAGCCTGCGTTACGAACGCGTTATCGGCTATGATAACGATATCGACGATCAGGATGTAATCAGCGGTATCGCCCGCGGTTCAGCGCAACTGACGCGCAACATCTCGATTGAGGCAGGCGGCCTTGCCAGTCGCTCGAAAATCGACAATCGCGGCACGAATTCCACCGCCTTTCTTGGTCGTGAAGACAATGTCACGCAGGTCTGGTCGGTCTATACCGGCCCCAGTTTGACCGCGCAGGTCGGCGATCTGGCCGTCGGTGCTTCCTACCGTGCGGGTTATACCAAGGTCGAAGACAAGGCTGTCGCCAATCTGCCGACGGGGCAGGTTCGTAGCGCGATCTTCGATGAAAGCGTCAGCCATGCGGCCAATGCCTCGGTCGGCATGGCACCAGGCCAGTTGCCCTTTGGCTGGGCAGTGAGCGCGGGGTGGAACCGCGAGGATGCCAGCCTTCTCGATCAGCGCTATGACGACCGTTATGTCCGCGGCGATGTGACCGTACCTGTTACCCCGACCCTCGCGGTTGTCGGCGGTATCGGTTATGAAGATGTTCGCGTCAGCGAGCGTGATGCCTTGCGCGATGCCAATGGTGCGATCCTGACCGCAGCGAACGGTCGTCCGCTTACCGACAATGCTTCTCCCCGACTGACCGCCTTCCACAGTGACGGCATTATCTGGGATGCAGGCGTGCTCTGGCGGCCTAGTCCGCGTACTTCGCTGGAGGCGCGCTATGGCCGCCGCTATGGCAGCGATACGTATCTTGGTAGTCTGTCCTACACTCCTAATGAGCGGATGGGCGTCAACGTTTCGGTCTATGACACCGTTTCCGGTTTCGGCGGTTCCTTGAACCGCTCGCTTGCCGCCTTGCCGACGCAATTCACGACGATCCGCAACCCGCTTTCGGGTGACATAGGCAGCTGCACCTTTGCAACTTCCGGCTCGGGCTGTTTCAACAATTCGCTTGGCAATTTGCGTGGTGCGACGTTCCGTGCGCGTGGCATCAGCGCCTCAATGGCGACGAAAGCCGGCGGTTGGGACAGTGGAATTGCAGTCGGCTACAACCGCCAGCGCTTCCTGACTTCGGGGCTTGGGGCCCTGCCTGAACTCAATGGCCTGATCGATGAAAACTATCATATCGTCGGCTATCTTGGCCGCGAGCTCGACCGGCAATCGCGTTTTGAGACGAATGTTTACGGCACGTTGACCGATCCGGGCTTTGCACTTGCCCCCGATATCTATAATATCGGTGCGAATGCCGCCTATTATCGCCAGATATGGCGCGGGCTGTCCGCCGGAGCGGCTGTCGGCATCGACAGTGTGAAGCCGGAGGATTTTGAAGGCGATGTTACCGCCTCCGCGCTGGTAGGGCTGCGTTACAGCTTTTAATGCTTACTGACAGGAAAGTTTTGATACCATGTACGATCAATTTTATGGCCTGTCGGGGCGCCCGTTTCAGCTGACCCCCGATCCGCATTTCTACTTTGAAAGCGGAACGCACAGAAAGGCGTTGTCCTATCTGGGTTACGGTTTGGCCCAAGGCGAAGGCTTTATCGTCATCACCGGAGAGGTCGGATCGGGCAAGTCCACGCTGGTCAGCCATTTGATGCAAACGATCGACCGCGCGCGTTTGACCGCGGCAACGATCGTCACCAGCCAGCTGGACGGCAACGATCTGGTGCAGATGGCGGCGGAAAGCTTTGGCATCGACACGCGCGGGCTTGATAAGGCCTCGGCACTTAAGGCCATCGAAAATTTCCTGCATGCCGAAGCGCGCGCCGGTCGGCGCTGCCTGCTGGTGGTCGATGAGGCGCAGAATTTGGCGGTCGACGCACTGGAAGAACTGCGCATGCTTTCCAATTTTCAGCTCGGATCGACAGCGCTGTTGCAGATATTTCTTCTCGGTCAACCCGAGTTTCGCGACTTGCTGAAAGGCGCGCCCGAACTTGAGCAGTTGCGCCAACGCGTGATCGCGACGCATCATCTCGAGGCGATGGAAGCCGAAGAGGTCCAGCCCTATGTCGAGCATCGCCTGGGCAAGGCGGGCTGGTCGGGCCGCCCGCAGATGACCGAGGATGCCTATGATGCGCTCTATAACGAAACCGGAGCGGTGCCGCGTAAGCTCAACGCCTTGATGAACCGCTGCCTGTTAATGGGCGCGGTCGAGCAGGTCGATGTAATCGACGGGCCGCTGGTCGAGGCGGTGATCGCCGATATGGCCGGTAAGCCCTTTGCCTATGAAGCGCCAATGTCTTCCAAGGCGCCGATGGCTATCCCGGCTCAGCCCTTAACTGCCGAAGACAACGCGCCGACAGGCGGAGAACTGTCGCCCGCCGAAACCGAAGCGTCGAAAAAGATAGTGTCGCTGGTTCAGCCCGCAGCACCCGCATCTGTAGTCGACCATGGCGAACTTGAGAGGCTTGCCAAGCGCATTCATCAGCTTGAGGCGCATATGGCCGATCAGGATGCAACGATGCAGCGCGTGCTTGCCATGTTGATCGATTGGATGGAAAAGGAAAACCATTCGTTGGCGGATCAAATACGCGAAGCGCGTGCGGCTTGATCTGTTCGAAATGAAGGGGTTTCACTTTTGTACAATGCGTTATCGGTCGATGTTGAAGACTGGTTTCAAGTCGGCGCGTTCGAGACCGTAATCGCGCGCGACAGCTGGGACGCGCGCGAATGTCGTGTCGAGGCCAATACCGATGCGCTGCTGGCGATGTTCGACGAGGCTCAGATCAAGGCGACCTTCTTCACGCTTGCCTGGGTGGCCGAACGCTATCCGGCGCTGATGCGGCGGATTGTCGATGCCGGGCATGAGCTAGGCAATCATGGCTGCAACCATGACCGCGTCTTCACCTTCACTCCCGAACAGTTCGCTGCCGACCTCGATCGGTCGCGAAAGGTCATTGAGGATAGTGGTGGGGCGGCAGTCAAAGGCTATCGTGCGCCGAGTTTCTCGATCAACAAGAATACGCCCTGGGCGCATGAGATCATGGCCGAGCAGGGCTATGTCTATTCGTCGAGCATCAACCCGATCGCGCATGATCATTATGGCTGGGCCGATGCCCCGCGTTTTGCCTTCAAGCCGGTGAAGGGCAGCGAGCTGATCGAAATTCCGGTAACCACCGCGATGCTGGGCACAAGGCGGATTGCGGCGGGCGGTGGCGGTTTCTTCCGGCTGCTGCCCTATGCCTATTCGCGCTGGGCGATCGGCCAAGTGAATGGCGAGGATCGCCCCGGCATCATCTATTTTCACCCTTGGGAGATTGACCCCGGCCAGCCGCGTGTAGCCAACGCGCCGATCAAATCGAAGCTGCGCCATTATACCAAGCTCGATGCGATGGCGGGCAAGCTGAAACGGCTGATCGGCGATTTCCAATGGGACCGGCTCGACGCCGTGGTCGAGCGCGAACGGGCGAAGCTGGCATGAACGCGCCACTGGTGCATGAGCGGGTCGCGGTGCGCCAGGCGGACATCGGTTCCGGGGAAGAAGACCGGCGGCTGGATGCATGGATTGTTCCGCATCCGCAATCGACGCCCTTTCATTTGCCCAAATGGCTGAAAGCTATCGAGGCCGGCACGGGCAACAAGGCCTATGCCCTTATAGCCGAGAATGAGGCGGGCGAGATTGTCGGCATGGTGCCGCTGCATGCTGTCGGCTCGCCGCTGTTCGGGCGCGCGCTGGTATCGAGCGGTTTTGCCGTCGGTGGTGGCATATTGGCGAAGTCGCAGGGTGTGGCCGACCGGCTGGCCGATGCTGTCTGGGACCTTGCTGTCGAGTTGAATTGCCCGACCGCAGAGCTGCGTGGTGGCGCAATCCCGCATCAAGGCTGGAAGGTGAAGAGCGAAGCGCACGCCAATTTCGAACGCGAACTCGCCGCCGATGATGAGGCGGAACTGCTAGCAATCCCGCGCAAGCAGCGGGCGGAAGTGCGCAAGGGCCTCGACAAGGGATTGGTCATCGAAACCGGCAATGGCCGCCGCGATCTCGACTGGCACTACCGCATATATTCAGAAAGCGTCCGCAACCTCGGCACCCCGGTCTTCCCCCGCGCGCTTATGGCGGAGACGATCAGGGCCTTTGGCGAGGATGCGGATATCCTGACCGTGCTGTCCGACGGCAAACCGGTAGCAAGCGTACTAAGCCTTTACTACAAGGGTGCGGTGATGCCCTATTGGGGCGGCGGTGTGTGGGAGGCACGGGCGCTGCGTGCCAATGATGTGATGTATTATGCGCTAATGAACCATGCCCGCGCGCGCGGTTGCACAAGGTTCGATTTCGGTCGATCGAAGGTTGAGTCAGGCGCCTATTTCTTCAAGAAAAACTGGGGGTTCGAGCCCGAAC
>JBOFLS010000115.1:0-3392 GCA_051657985.1 Sphingorhabdus sp.
GTACGATTGCCCAGGCGATAGCCACCGCCGCAATTAACGGTTTCTTCCGGATCGATGCCCTGTTTGAGGATCGCGAGCCCTGCCATCGGTTTCAAAGTCGATCCCGGCGGGTACAGTCCCTGCAGCGACTTGTTCAGCATCGGAATGCGATCGTCGCTGTTCAGCATCTTCCATTCGAGCCGGCCGATGCCTTCGGAAAAGCTGTTCGGATCGAAACAGGGCATCGAGACGAGAGCGAGAATATCTCCGGTCAGGCAATCGATGACGACCACCGAGCCCGATTCCACCCCTAGCCGCCGAGCGGCGTAATTGTGCAAGTCGATATCGATCGTCAGCTGCACCGGCTTGCCCGGCGTGTCCGGTCTGCTGGAAAGTTCGCGCACGATCTTGCCGCGCGCGGTAACCTCGGTACGCTTGGCTCCGGGTTGGCCGCGCAAGCGCATTTCCATCGTCTTTTCAAGGCCCTGCTTGCCGACCTTAAAGCCCGGTGTGATTAAGAGCGGGTTCTTGTCTTCCTTATATTCCTCTGCGGATACTGTGCCGACATAGCCGAGCAGATGGCCGACCGCGGCCCCGCTGGGATAAAAGCGCGAAAAGCCCTGACGCGGACTGACGCCGGGCAGGTCGGGCAAGCGTACGCTGACGCGGGCGAAGCTTTCGTAATCGAGACCCTCGGCAACCTGTACCGGCTGGAAACCTTGCGCCTGCTCGAGATCCTTTTCGATCCGCTCTATATCTTCCTGCTTCAGATTGAGGAGCTGTGTAAGCGTGCCGAGCGTCCTCTCCTTATCCTGCAGGCGATCGGGGATAAGATCGACGCGAAAGTCGGCGCGGTTGGTTGCGATCGGTTTGCCGATGCGATCGATGAACCAGCCGCGGCGCGGCGGGATCAGCGTCAGATTGATGCGGTTGCTTTCGGAAAGTAACCGGTATTTCTCGTTTTCGGCAACCGAGATATAGGCCATGCGTGTAGCGACCACCGCGCCCACGATGGCCTGCACGCCGCCGATGAACAGGGCGCGTCTGGAAAAAATGAATTCGAGCTGCCCTGAAGTCGGCCCGCGATCGCTTTTCATGTCGATAGTCGCCACCCATCGAGCCGTGCGCAGAACCGTACAGCGAGCGGATAGAGCAGAACCGACAAGACCATTTGCGGCACGATGATGTGAACCTCTGGCGCTGGCTGGGCGAGGGCGGAAATACCAAGTCCCGCAAGCAGCGCCAATATAATCAGCACCGCGGCAATTAACCAGTCCCGGACATAATCGCGCCACACTCCGCGCAGGTCCAGCAATTCGATCGCGATCATGCACAAGGACCAGACAAGCGCCGAACTGCCAAAAGGCTGGCCATTGTAGAGATCATCGAAAAGACCCAGCGGCAGGCCGATCCACGCGGGCCACATGCCCGGACGCATCAGCCGCCAGGCAAGCAGGATCATCAGGCCGAAGGGGGGCAGCAGGGGCGATCCCGCAACCAGCGGCAGAAATGCGGTCAGCACCGATCCCAGCATCACTGAAAGGATCGGGACGAGCAGCATGCGCGCAGGCGATTGTTCGCGATCGATCCGGCTTTCATATTCGCGTGACGGACCGAGCAGCCGCCGCCCGGTGGCAAGGACCTGGATCTTCATTCGTCCGCTTCCGTTCTGGGCAACGCCTTCAATGCGTCGTCCAGAACCTGCTTTGCCGTCGCCTGATAGGGGCGCAGCACCATCACATGTTCGGCGGATGCCGCACTGGCGACCGGTCTTGCAAGCGCACCCTCGCCGGTTCTGCGAACGATACGCGCAAAGGGAATGTTGGGCGGGTAGAGCCCGCCACTGCCCGATGTCACCACAACCTGGCCGCGGCGGAAATTGTTGACGCCCAGATCGACAGGCCGGATCATAACTGTGCCGTCACCCATGCCGCTGGCGAGTGCGGGCAATCCATCGGGTACGCGCAAGACGGGAATGACGTTCTCGGCATCGGAAATCAAAAGCACCTTGGCGGTATTCGGGCTGGTCTCGATCACGCGTCCGATCAGGCCTTTCGCGGCGCGTACCGGAAAGCCGGGGGCAACGCCGTCGTTCGCGCCAATCGAGAGGATTGCAATCCGGCGGCTTGAGGAAGCCGTGCTGCTGACAAGATTGCCGATAGCGACGATCTGATCGCTTTCGGCCTGTTGCAGTTTCAACAAAGCCCGCAGCTCCGCATTTTCGGCACGCAAGGCATCGGCCTGGATAAGCTTGGTGCGGTTTGCCGCCACTTGCCGCTTCAACGCGGCATTTTGCGAAGCGGCATCAAGATAGGCCGATGTATTGTCGCCAATATCGGAAACGCTCCGCCGGATTGCATGGAAGAAGCGCGCAACAGGTACGGTCACTTCGGCAGCACCCGCACGCAGCGCCGCAAAGCCCTTGGGATCGGCGATCGAGATAAGCAGCAACAGCCCGGCCACCACCGCGCCGGCAATGGCCAGCACATACGTAACAAACAGGCTGATCTGCGCTCTTCGGGAGAAACCCGGGCGCCGGATTCGTGGCGGCGCCATCCCCTGATCCCCCGGTTAGGCGGTCAAGAGGACGCCGCGGAACACGGGGTCTTCCATTGCCCGGCCCGTGCCGATGGCGACGCAGGTCAGCGGGTCTTCGGCGACGGTGACGGGCAGGCCGGTCTCGTCGCGCAGATGTTCGTCGAGGCCCTGCATCAACGCACCGCCACCGGTCAGCACGATGCCTTGGTCGACGATATCGGCTGCCAGCTCGGGCGCGGTGTTTTCCAGCGCAATGCGCACGCCTTCGACGATGGTACCGATCGGTTCGTTAAGCGCTTCGGCAATCTGGCCCTGATTGATCGAGATTTCCTTGGGCACGCCGTTCACCAGATCGCGGCCTTTGATGTGGATCGTATGACCGATGCCATCCAAGGGCGCGCGGGCGGTACCAAAGTCCTTTTTGATACGCTCTGCAGTCGCTTCGCCGATCAGCAGGTTGTGATGGCGGCGGACGTAGGAGACAATCGCTTCGTCCATCTTGTCGCCACCCGTACGCACCGAAGTCGTATAGGCCAAGCCGCGCAGCGAAAGCACTGCGACTTCGGTAGTGCCGCCGCCGATATCGACGACCATCGAACCGATCGGTTCGGTAACCGGCATGTCGGCCCCGATCGCGGCGGCCATCGGTTCCTCGATCAGATAGACCGCGCTGGCGCCGGCATTTGATGCCGCATCGCGGATCGCGCGGCGTTCGACCGAGGTAGAACCCGAAGGCACGCAGATCACGATTTCGGGATAGCTGAACATCCGGGGCTTGCCGTGCACCTTGTGGATGAAGTGCTTGATCATTTGTTCGGCAACGTCGATGTCCGCGATCACGCCGTCGCGAAGCGGACGGATTGCCTCAATGCTGT
>JBOFLS010000116.1:0-30583 GCA_051657985.1 Sphingorhabdus sp.
AGGATCGGAATTGAATGTCGATGTGACACTGAAAGTTTCGAATAACGACATCGAACTGACTGTTGCCGACAGTGGCTTTGGCATGCCAAGCGATTACAGCTCCGAAACCAGCATGGGATTGGGCATGCGGATTTCAGAACTTTTGAGTGAGCAGATGGGAGGCAAGTTCGAACCGCCTGTCGCAGGAGGCAAGGCAAGCTTTACCGTCATCGCGCCCCGCAAAATGCCGGATTCGTGACTATTCCAGGGAAGGAGTAAATTTTCGAAGAAGCAGAATTAAATGGTGGGCGTAGCAAGGATTGAACTTGCGACCCCTGCGATGTCAACACAGTGCTCTACCACTGAGCTATACGCCCACACCGCCGGGCATCTAGCGGCCTATATGATTCCGTTCAAGCCCCAAATATCAAACCGGAACCGCTATTATCAAATCTGTCCGGAAGCGCTTTCCTTGTTGAACAGGCGCTCAACCTCCAGCACGAGATCTTTGAGATGGAACGGCTTGGACAGTACTTTTGCCTGGGGCATCGATTGGCCCGCACGCAGGGCAACACCCGAAAATCCGGTGATAAACATGACTTCGGTTGTCGGCGAAACCTTGCTGCAATGCCGGGCCAATTCGATCCCATCCATTTCCGGCATGACGATATCCGTTAAAAGCAGATCGAACCGTTCGTTTTCAAGAAACGGTACGGCCTCCGTTCCGCGATCAACCGCTACAACTTCATATCCGGACCGCTCGAGCGCACGTGCCAGATATTCACGCATCGCCTGTTCGTCTTCAGCCAACAATATTCGAACCATGATATTTCCCGCTTTCCGGCAATGACCGGTATCAACCCGTTTCATCTCTTTAGCAGAAGAGGTTTAAAAAATTGCATCCCAAATCGGTAGAATCGGTTTAACGAGCGGTAATGTACTCGTCATCTGCCATTTTTCCCGATCAAGACTGCGACGAAACCGGTTTTTCGACATGGAATTGCGATGCTCTGCAATTTCCGGTGCTGCTTTCGGTGCCGCATGCGGGGCGCGATTATCCAGGGGCGATCCTGAGCGCTTTGCGAATCGATCCGACATATCTCATCCGGCTTGAAGATCGTTATGCGGATCGATTGGCTCAACCCGCCATCAAAGCCGGTTTTCCAGCCATAATTGCCAGACGCGCTAGAGCGTGGATCGATCTCAATCGCGACGAAAGCGACCTCGATCCTGAAATGGTAGAGGGCTGGTCTTTGCCCAAAGGACATCAGGGCAGCGCAAAGATGCGCGGCGGCTTGGGGCTTGTGCCGAAACGCCTATCCTCATTCGGTGAAATTTGGCGCCGTCCCTTTGCCAAGGCTGATATCGATGAACGCCTATCGAAATATCATCGCCCCTATCATTGTTGCATTGAACGGATTTTAAATGCGATGCATGCCCGCTTCGGGGTCGCAATACTGATCGACCTACACAGTATGCCGCCACTGCCTGCATCGACCGTTCGTCAACCGCAGATCGTCATCGGCGACCGGTTCGGTCAGTGTGCGGCACCGATCTATTCTGAACTGCTGTCGGGAAGATTGCGTGACCTTTGCTATGTGACCGCTTTGAACAATCCTTATCCCGGCGATTTTATATTGCGCCGTCATGGTCGGCCCGGAAGAAATATTCACGCATTGCAGCTTGAAGTTGACCGGCGGCTGTATCTTGATGGCCTATTGCAAAATCCCGGCAGCGGTTTGTCGAAAACGGCGGCGATGGTGGCTGAACTGCTTTTGCTTCTAGCCGAAGAGCTTGGCAGGGCATCCCCGCCTTTGGCAGCGGAGTAAAGAGGGTCAGGCTCTAAATCTGTATAAAAAACCACCCCGGAAATATTCCGGGGTGGCCAAGGTTCAGGGAGGTGGCGCTGACCTGCAGCGCCGGAGGACGGATAAGGGAGGGGAGATATCCGTCCTGTCACACAAGATGGAGTTTTCCCTTGCGCAAATCAATAGCCGAGTATGTATCTTTACGTATCAATATGATGAAATGCCCTTCAGTTGCGGGCAAATAGTCATGGCCACATGCGCTTAATGAATGGCAGACGGTCAATGAATTGATGCTTCAGACTGGCGATAATATGTAATAAAATCAAAACGAAAAGAAGTTTCGTCAATATTTCATGAGTATCGTGACCAACGCTTGCAAGGGTCTTGTCCTTGCCAATAGGTAGCGTTGCATCAAAAAGGCCGAAAAAGTCAACCGGCGGCGCTTGCGGATGAGCCGATGCCATCAGCCAGCCTGAAAACGGCACCGCGATAATTAGAAAATAAAAGAGAATGTGCACGAATCGACCAAGTCCTGCTTGCCACGGCGGGATCGAGCTTGGAAGTGGCGGCGGCTTATGCGCCAAGCGCCAAAAAAGCCTGAGCACTGATAAAAGCAGGATCGATACGCCGATTGCCTTGTGCGGAGACATCAAGGCACCCTGCGCTTCACGCGGCAGGTCTTCTGCCATGATGGCGAGCGTAAAGTTAGCAATCAGCAAAAAGGCAATCAGCCAATGAAATAAAATTGCGATTTTACTGTATCTTGCGGTCATGGCGGCCCTCCTCTGTCGGCGAGCCGCCGTTACCAATCAAGCAAGCGCAGGTTCGGCTCCCTGCGGCACCTTACCCTGTTGCACCTGCATTGCAAACACGTCGCGCACCAGATTGAGGGAGAAGAGGTGCGCGTAAATCAGCGGCAGCATGCCGTTCTGGTTCATTTTGCGCAATTCGTCACCGCGCATGTCACGCAGTTTTTCTTCATTCACCATCTGAAAACCGCGATAGACATAAGGCGATTCTTTACCTTCCTGCTGGATTGCGACTTCGCCGTCCATCAACAGGTCGAGTTTTTTAAGCTCGTCGACAAAGGCCTGGGTGCGCGCGCCAGCCTGTTCGAAATCCTCGCAAAATTTGAGAATATTCTTGGTCGTTTCGGTCGCATCGGTGCCATCGAAAAGCGATTCGCCTTCCTTCTTGAACTCGCCAAGAGCTTTCGATGTCGGGTCGAAACATAAGGTCAGTTCGTCGCTATCGGGCCGAAGACGTGCGAGCATGAACGGATAGCGGCGGATATAGGCCGGCAGATAGACAGGCTGGGTGAACTTGCCTGCATCGTCCATGAATACGTTGACGCCCTCGTTCATCCCCATCAGCGCAAGCGGTACAGGCGCATCGCCTGCCGAAAAGATAATGGGAAAATGGCGGGCGGCGCTAACGAATTCCTCGATCGTAAGCGGGATCGCATGCTGATCCGCCATGAAATCAGCGCTATCGATCTGACGACTCTTAAACTTGCCATGCTCGTTGCTGTTAAGGGGAACCAAGTCTTTGTAAAAAAGTGGCAGGCCTTGCGGCGTGGGCTGAGTAGCCATGAGAACTCTCCGTTTCCTTGGATTCGTTTTGAATGCTATTGCGCGCGCTTTAAGCGGCAGAATTGCCGCTGGCAAGGGGCACCAGCTTGCCGGGATTCATAATGCCAAGCGGGTCGAAAGCCTGTTTGATGGCGCGCAGGGCAAACAGTCGAGCCGGATCGGAAAGCCTTGCAAATTCCGCCAGTTTTGCTTGTCCTATGCCATGTTCAGCTGAAATCGAACCGCCATAGGCGCAAACGCGGTCGTATACATCGGCGCTGATTGGCGCTGCATGGGAGGAATACCATTCTTCCGCCGCAATTCCTGGGGGAGCCTTGACGTGGAAATGGATATTGCCGTCACCAAGATGACCAAAGGCGATCACCGAAGTGCCAGGGTAAAGCTGCTCCAAATCGGACGATTCTCTTTCGATAAAATCGGCCATCCGCGCAACCGGTACGCTGATATCATGCTGCAACGCCGGGCCTTCGGCTCTTTCGGCTTCGGCAATTGAGTCCCGAATTTTCCAGAATGCGTCTGCCTGCGTTTCATTGGCAGCGACCACGGCATCGGCCACCAACCCCATTTCCATCTGCCGGACCAGAAAATCTTCAGCCAATCGACTGGGCGATTGTTGATCGGGGCTGTCTTTTGCCAACTCGATCAGTACATGCCAGCGATGCGGATTTGCAAGTGGTGGACGGGTACCCGGGATATGTTTCAAAACATGATCGAGGGCGATATCGGGCAGGATTTCGAAACCTTCAAGCATTGCCTGGCATGCACCCTGGATCGCCAGCAGCATGCGATAGGCATCGGTCGGACTATCGACAGCAACCCAGCAAACCGCTCTTTCAATTAGTGCAGGAACAAGGCGCAGAGTGGCCCGAGTCACGATGCCGATCGTACCTTCCGCGCCGATCAGCAAATGTTTGAGATCATAGCCGCGATTGTCTTTCTTGAGCGGGGCCAGGCCATCATATATCGATCCGTCAGGCAGCACCGCTTCAAGACCGGCTACCAAGCTGCGCATCGTGCCATGCCGCAAGACTTGCGTACCGCCCGCATTGGTGGAAATCAGCCCACCGACCGTTGCCGATCCCTTGCCACCAAGCGTCAGGGGGAAGCGCAAACGCATCGCGGCGACCGCTTCATGCAGGTTTTGCAGGATCACGCCAGCGCCGCATCGCACCAGCATGCCATCGGCATCGATTGTCTCGATTGCGTTCAACCGGCGCAGAGAGAGCAGAAAGGCCTCTCCGCTGGCATCGGGTATGGCACCGGCAACCATTCCGCTATTTCCGCCCTGCGGTACCAATGCAACGCGATGTTTCGCTGCGATTGAAACGATCTGTGCAACCTCAGCTGTTGATGCCGGAACCAGCAAAGCGGCTGCCTTGCCTGTGTAACGTCCACGCCAGTCGGTTAACAATGGCGCAATATCATCGTCGTTGGTGATCATACCCTTATCACCAAGTATCGCCCCAAAGTTGTCGACAATGCGATTATGCATCAATTCGATACTCCTGTAGGAAAGATTTCTTCTTCAGATCCTGCCTTTTATAGGCCTTAATTAATGCCCCGTTCAACCATTTCGGTTATTGCCGTACGCTTGCCGATATTGGCCGGGAACCGAGATTGCGCTTATTGCTGATCGTCACTGCCGCATGTGCGCTTGCGCTGAACGTTGCTTATCGCGCGTCGGGTCAGGCTATACCCGATATCGGTGTGTTTTTCGACGGATTGCAGAATCTTCAGATGCGTGTCGAACAACGGGTTATTATTCGTTATCCTAACCAGCCGGTGGCCATATCGACTGTGCGTACCGAAGTGCGCAGGCCGATCACCTACAATGAAAAGAAAATGGGTAAATGCCTGATGATGGATCGCATCGTCGCATCGCGGCCTGGCCCCAAAAACACTCTTGAACTGGTAACGCGCGATCGGCAGTTGATCCGAGCCTATTTGGGCGACGGCTGTTTAGCGCGCGAATTCTATGCAGGTGCCTATGCAGAAAAATCCAGCGATGCCAAATTGTGCGTCGATCGTGATTTGTTGCATGCCCGCACCGGCGCAAAATGCGAAATCGACAGGTTTCGTCTGTTGGTGCCGGATTAAGGTTTAAACCCTATTTTCTTGACTTTTTGCTGCGTCTTCGCCATGCGCTCCTGCAAAGGACGCGCGAATGCAGCGCTTGTCCACGTAAAATCTTTCCGGATCTTGTTATATATGTCTTTTGCCGATCTCGGCCTCTCCGATGAACTTTTGAGTGCGGTGACCGCTGCAGGTTATGATACGCCTACACCGATCCAAGCTGCCGCAATCCCCCAAGTGCAGATGATGCGCGATCTGATTGCGATCGCACAAACCGGCACCGGTAAGACTGCATCTTTCGTTTTGCCGATGATCGACATCCTTGCAAATGGGCGTGCCCGCGCTCGTATGCCGCGTAGTCTGATATTGGAACCGACGCGGGAACTTGCTGCACAGGTGGCCGAGAATTTTGAAAAATACGGGGTCAATCACAAGCTTTCCATGGCCCTCCTTATCGGCGGCGTACAAATGGGGGATCAAGTCAAGGCGCTTGAAAAGGGTGTTGACGTGCTGATTGCGACGCCGGGTCGGCTGATGGATCTTTTCGAACGCGGAAAGATATTGCTGACCGGTTGCGAATTGCTGGTGATCGATGAAGCGGATCGCATGCTCGACATGGGCTTCATTCCTGATATCGAACATATCTGTACCAAATTGCCGACCAACCGCCAGACATTGCTTTTTTCGGCCACGATGCCGCCGCCAATCAAAAAACTAGCGGACAAATTTTTATCCAATCCCAAATATATCGAGGTTGCTCGTCCGGCGAGTGCGAATACCAACATCGAACAGAAACTGGTCGATGTAATGCCGATGAAAAAGCGCGAGGTGTTGCGCGATCTGATCCGTTCGGAAGAGGTGCATACGGCAATCATCTTTTGCAATCGCAAGACCACGGTACGCGAACTGAACAAGAGTTTGCAGCGCCATGGACTTCGTTCGGGCGAAATCCACGGCGATATCGATCAAGCCACACGCTTGAAGGAACTCGACGCTTTCAAAAGCGGTAAGATCAATTTGCTTGTTGCTTCTGATGTTGCCGCACGGGGGCTGGACATCAAAGGTGTAAGCCATGTGTTCAACTTCGATGCTCCTTGGCATCCCGACGATTATGTCCACCGCATTGGCCGCACCGGACGGGCGGGTGCCAAAGGCAAAGCCTTCACCTTCGTCACGAAGGCGGATGCAGAAGCGATTGAGAACATCGAGAAGCTGATTGGCACCAATATCGAACGAATCGGTGCTGCGGTATCCGTCTCGGAAACAACCGATACGGCACAGCCGAAGCGTGGGCGCAGTCGCACATATAAGGACAAGGCAGAAACGCCGAACCCCGAAAAGCCGGTTTCAAAGCGAGCTGCGCGAAAGCCGCGCGAAAGCGTATCGGAACAGGACGACGGCGGGTGGAACGGCCCTATGCCGGACTTTTTGAATTTTAGCATTCCTGCATGAAACGAAAAAGGCCCGCCAAGAGCGGGCCTTTCTCTTTATCGATGTTCACTATCAAAATTTGAACCGCGCGGTTATACCATAAGTGCGTGGCTCGCCAAGAAACGCACCATAAAGCTGGTTCACAGATGCGATCGGGTTGCCAAACGCGTCGCGGAAGCCATTGGCCAAAGTGTTGGTCGTGTTGCTACCTTGAAGCGGAGCATCGAAAGCAACCTGCTTATATTTTGTGTTGAGCAGATTTTGCGCGAAAACTTCGATCGCCCATTTTTGCTCGGCCCCGCGAATGCCGATACGCGCATTCATGACGCCAAAACCGTCCTGGATTTTTTCACGATCCAGATCGGAACCCGTATTCAAATCGCTTTGGATGCGGCCATCGACGTAAAAGAGCGCCGAAAGCCCGCTGCTGCCGATTTCCGGGGTCCATGAAACCGAACTGGTTGCAACGATTTGCGAAGAGTTCGACAAGCGACTGCCCGGCAGCTGAAACAATGCGGCTGGAAGAGCTGTCCCGCCGGTTCCGACAAGATCATTCTTATATTTGGTATCGGCATAAGTCAGACCCATATTGATCGCAAAATTGCGGGCGGGGCGAATAAACGCCTCGATCTCCACACCCTTCGAAGTCACGCCGGGTTCCACCTTTGCGGTACAGGCGCCTGTTGCATTGCTGTTGTCGCGGTTGGCACCACTCAAACTGGCCGAACAGTTATTCAGGTTCGTGACGATAAAGTTCACGCCATTAAAGGTGTTCAGCTGAAATCCACCAAAACTTTGATAGAAACCGGCGATATTCAGATCGAAACCGTCGCCATTATATTTGGCTCCCAATTCCCATGCTTTCACGATTTCAGGTTCGAACTGCAACTGAGAACCGCTTGGTGCTGCCGGATTGAGTGCTGCGCGATCCAGATTGAACCCGCCTGCCTTATATCCGCGTGAATAGCTGAGATAGGTGAGCAGACCGTCAGCCGGTTTCAAGCTGAGAACGGCTGTTCCCGTCAGTTCGTTTTCCTTCTTGGTATCGTTGACGGTTGCATTGGTAATCGGATTGATCACGCAAGACAGACTGATCAGGCTCGATGCCAAGCTGCGTGCCGAACCGGGCAATCCGGTGTTGTCGCGAATAGCCGACAAGGCGGCCACATTTGCACCGCAAACCCCGGCTCCAAGCGTATTGCCGGTAACGGTCGCGTTTAGCCGTTTCCGCTCGTTGGTATAGCGCAGTCCCAATGTCAGTGCCAAGGCATCGCTGAAATTGTAGGTATTATGTGTGAAAAGGGCCCAATTACGGCTGGTTTGATTGAAGCGGTCGTTGATACCGCCGCTGGTGATCGTGTCGATTCGGTCGAGCGCCGCTACGATGGGTGCCCCCAATGCTCCAAGCGAGGTGACCCCGGCCGTTAGCCCGGCACGGCCCGCCGCGCTGAGACAGGCTGCATTCGCAGGATTGAGCACGCCAAGCGCACCGGCAATCTGGCAAGTTGCATAGCGACCGTAATTAGCGCCATATTGCAGATTATCCTGCCAAAGCAGTTTTTCGTTTGCGAAATAGCCGCCGACCAACCAGTCAAGCTTATCATCGAAGGCTTCGCCCTGAAGGCGCAATTCCTGGGTGAATGTTTTGAAGCCCTGACGCGAACCGCCATTGTCCAGACGTTTCAAGATGTCGAGATTGTTGAAATCCGCATCCTGACCGCGGACGTAGCTCCAATCGCGATAGGCGGTGATGGACGTCAGCGTCGCATTGCCGAATTCATAGTTGATTTCGCCTGAAACACCCCAGTCCTTCACATCGCTGCCATAGCCTACGCCGGGCGTAAGCGATGTGACGCGATCGTAAGGATTGGTATTGATCTGCGCACCCAATGCGCGTTCGAGAGCGACGATGCTGTTGGGCGCAAAACCAAGCGTACCGCCAGGCGTACCGGGCGTGCTGGTCGTTACATTTTGCGCAGGCAAAAATACCGCGGCACAGCATTCTTCGTTACGCTTCGCATAATCGGCAATCAGACGGATCGATAAGGCATCGCTGGGTTCGAACAGCAACTGCCCACGGATCAGCCAGCGGTCGCGATCGTTGAGATCACGGCCAGAAATGACATCGCGGACAAAACCGTCGCGCTTCGAATAAACACCATCCAGACGCGCTGCCATCGTTTCATTGAGCGGCAGGTTGACGCCGCCGACAAGGCGCAGCGTATCGTAATTACCGTACGTCGCTTCGGCCATACCGCTGAAGCCATCCATATTCGGCTTGGTCGTGATTACATGGATCAGACCCGCCGACGCGTTGCGGCCAAACAATGTGCCTTGTGGTCCGCGCAGCACCTCGATTCGATCGATCGCACCAAGTTCTGAGAGGCCAACGCCTGCACGATTGCGATAGACGCCGTCGATGAAGGTTGCGACTGAGCTTTCGAGACCTGGATTGTCCCCAACCGTACCGATACCGCGGATACGTGCACCGCCGCCCTGTGCTTCGGATGAAGTCGATGAGACGAGCAAGGACGGCGAAAGCTGGTTGAGCTGGCGAATGTCGCTTGCCCCGGAATTTTGAAGAGTATCGGCAGTTACGGCCGAAACGGCAAGCGGCACATCCGAAAGCGCTTCGGAACGGCGTGTTGCAGTAACAACAATATCGCCCTGATCCTCAACGCTATCAGTATCATCTTGGGGCGCCGCTTCATCCTGCGCATAGACGAACGAGGGTATGGTTAGTGCAAAGGCTGCCGCAGACAGGGCAAATGCAGATTTAATGGAAATTGGACACTTCGACATCATGTTCTCCCAACGGGTTATTATTTATTGGCCATATGGCTAATCCGGATTTTGCAATAGGTCACCCTATTGCAACCCAATATACCGATTTTTCGATGTAGTGCGGCAAAAGAGCAACAGCTTCTGTCTTAGCGTTGCGTTGTATCAGCCTTATAGACAGGTCGCCCCCCTACCCAGCTTTCTCGGACCGATGTCGCCCTGATCTGAGCAGGCGTAGCTAACATCGGGTCGGTATCCACCAATATGAAATCAGCATGATAGCCGGGCGTCAGCGATCCGACCTTGCCATCGGCAAAAGCCGCATAGGCTGCCCCGATCGTAAAACCGGCAAGCGCCTGTTCACGCGTCACCCGTTCGGTGGGCATCCAGCCGCCAAAGGGCTGGCCTTTCTCATCTTCGCGTGTGATTGCGGCGGCAATCCCTGCAAAAGGATTAGGCGATTCAACAGGCACATCCGATCCAAAAGCAAGCTTACCGCCTGCCTTCAAAATCGAATTCCAGGCATAGGCCCCGTTCAACCGGTCTTTCCCCAGTCGCACTTCAGCCATTGTCCGGTCCGATGTTTGGTGCACAGGCTGCATCGACGCTATAATGCCATTCTTTGCCAAACGCGGCAGATCGACGGGATCGACCACTTGTGCATGCTCGATCCGCCAGCGTCGGTCGCCGGGATAGGTTTGCGCTAGATCCTCGACCGCACCGATCGCCTCGGCATTGGCGGCATCGCCGATGGCATGTACGGCCGTCTGAAATCCATCCATCGACGCGCGCACCATCAGATTGCGCACTTCGGCGGGTTGAAGCAGCGGCAGACCGGTCTGTCCCGGGGCATCGGCATAAGGCTTTTTCAGCCAAGCCCCACGGCTACCCAGCGCACCATCCAGATAAAGCTTTACCCCGCCCAGCCGTAATTTGTCGCCGTAAAGCCAAGGCGTGGGACGAGGCCCGGCAATCGCGATCATATTGTCGATACCACCTGCATAGCCAAAGATGCGCACCGACAGCCAGCCATCATCGCCTGCCCGCCTGTAGCTTTGCCAATCGTCTATCGTCGTGCCCATATCGGCAATAGCTGTGACGCCGACTTTCAAGAGCGCCTTTTGCGCCTCGGCCAGCGCAAGATCCCGTTCGGCAGGGCGCGGAGCCGGAACATGACTGGTAATCAGCTCGCTTGCCGCATCGACGAAAATACCAATCGGCTTTGCACCCATCATCTCGACCCGACCGCCTGTCGGCGACTGGGTTGCGGCCGTTATCCCTGCAATCTGCATGGCCCGACTATTTGCCCAACCGGCATGGCCGTCGACACGTTCGAGCCAGACCGGGCGGTCGGCAACCGCGGCATCGAGTTCGGTAGCGGTTGGAAATCGGCCCAATCCCCATTTTTCCTGGTTCCAGCCACGCCCGACAATCCAGCGTCGGTCGGGATATTTGGCAGCATAGGCTTTTATTGCCGCCTGCGCCTCGGCTAGTGAATTGGTGTTTGTCAAATCAAGTGTCAGCGCAGATAGCCCCAGCCCCATGACATGGCCATGCGCATCGATCAGGCCAGGCAGCATGGTAAGCCCCTTGCCATCATGGCGAAAATCGAGCTGTTTGGGTGGTTTGTCTTTACCGGTCAACAGCTGGGTCACCTTACCTTGCTTGTCGATCAACAACCCGGTAAAACGGATGACCTTGCCCTGTTTGTCGAGCGTGATCCCGTTGACATTCTCAACCAAGCCATCGGCCAGGACGGGGGTGGTTAAAAGGAGGACTGCAGCTGATGCTAATAAGCCCCTCCCCTTAAGGGCCTCCTGCAAACGCCCCCCAGACATTTGCCTTTGTCGGCGGGTGGGGGTGGGAGCTGTCAAATTAGCGATAGCGTTGCCGTTGAGAGCCCCCACCTCACTGCGACCAGGTAGCAAAGCTACCAGATGGCGGCCTCCGGCCATCTCCTTGCAGTCGATTTCTCGCTGCCCTTCCCCTGAAGGGGAGGGGGTAGTGTGCGCATATAAAATCTTCCAAAATCTCGTCATCGCTTCGGCAGCCTCCGTACTAGCGCGCTCGTATCTTGACGGCCGCCCCCCATATACTGAATGTCGGAGTAGAACTGGTCGGTCATCGCCGCAATGGGGATCGATGCACCATTGGCCCGGGCCTCGTCGATGGCAAGGCCCAGATCTTTCCTCATCCAGTCGACCGCGAAGCCGAAATCGAATTCTCCCTTGGCCATCGTCGCCCAGCGGTTATCCATCTGCCAGCTTTGCGCGGCTCCGCCCGATATCGCATCGAATACCTTGTCCAGGTCGAGCTCCGCGCATTGCGCGAAATGCATCGCCTCCGATAGCCCCTGCAGCACACCGGCAATACAGATCTGATTCGCCATCTTTGCGGTTTGCCCATCGCCCGGCCCGCCAACATGGACGATGCGCTTCGAATAGATTTGCATGACTGGCGTTGCTGCTGCCACCGCAGCCTCGCTGCCACCGCACATGATGGCAAGCGTACCGTTTTCGGCTCCCGCCTGCCCACCGGTTACGGGAGCATCGACACAGTGGATGCCCCGCCCCTTTGCCTCGACAGCGAGCTGACGGGCAATGCGGGCTGACACAGTCGTATGGTCGATGAATGTTGCCCCCTTTGCCATGGCTGCAAACACACCGGTACGACCCAAGGTGATGCTTGCCAGATCGTCATCGGTGCCAACGCAACTAATGACAAAATCGGCGTCCACCGCCGCCTCGGCAGGGGAACCGGTCTTGCGTCCGCCATATTCGGCGATCCATTTATCGGCTTTTGCCGAAGAACGATTGTAGACCGACATCTCATGCTCAGCGTTGCTTAGATGCCGCGCGATAGGCCCGCCCATTACACCCAGACCGATAAAAGCTATTCTTGCCATTTGGGGTTAGAACCTACTCTTTAGACATCTGAGGCGACAAAATGCCGAACATATCGAATGAAAATGCCCGGCGGGCATATAGGATCATGGGCATTTTCGCTCGAGATGGAAGCCATTTTGTTGTCCTAAAGAATTTGATCGTTTTGGCCATCTACTGCGTCAGGCTTATTTACGGTAGACCCGCTATCGCTACATCCGCCTTCCTTGCACATGGCCAAAGCGCTTCAAACCCATATGTCTAAAGAGTAAGTTTTAACCCCTGCGCTCTAATGTTTGTTTTCACATTGCGCCAGATGCGTTAGGAGCATCCGGCGATGGCAGATGCATCACCCAGCGAACTTTTAACCCTTTCCGATGTTCGGGCAGCGCACGCGCGCATCCGTGACGCGATCGTCGCCACGCCGACGCTGCACAGCAAAACGCTGTCGCAGCTGACGGGTGCCAATATATATTTAAAATTCGAAAACCTTCAGTTTACCGCGGCCTATAAAGAACGTGGCGCGCTGAATGCCTTGTTGCAATTGCCTGAAGACGTATTGAAGCGCGGCGTGATTACCGCCTCAGCCGGCAATCACGCGCAGGGGCTTAGCTATCATGGCACAAGACTGGGTGCACCTGTTACCATCGTCATGCCCAAACCCACGCCGACGGTCAAAATCATGCAGACCGAAGCCGTCGGCGGTAAAGTTGTGCTGGAAGGCGAAAAGTTCGACGATGCCTACAAGCATGCCCGGTTGCTTGAAAAGAAATTGGGGCTGACTTTCGTTCACCCCTTTGATGATCCCCATGTCGCGGCAGGCCAGGGAACGGTGGCGCTAGAGATATTAGAGGCCGTGCCCGATATCGATATCTTCGTCGTGCCCATTGGTGGAGGCGGGCTGCTTGCAGGGATGGGCACGGCCGCACGCGGGATGAAGCCCGATGTCGAATTGATCGGTGTGCAAGCCGAACTTTATCCATCGATGTACGCCCTGATCAACGGCAGGCAGATGCCATGCGAAGGCGATACGCTGGCCGAGGGGATCGCCGTCAAGGTGCCGGGCGAGTTTACCTCGCAGATCATTCGCCGAATTTCCGACGATATCGTACTGGTATCCGAAGCGCAGCTCGAAACCGCGGTCAGTTTGCTTCTGCAGATAGAAAAAACAGTGGTCGAAGGTGCGGGCGCTGCCGGACTTGCGGCTGTCATGGCACACCCGGAAAAATTCAGAGGCAAGAATGTCGGTATCGTCCTGTGCGGCGGCAACATCGATACGCGACTGCTTGCCAATGTACTGCTGCGCGATCTTGCCCGTTCGGGGCGCCTGGCTCGCCTGCGGATCACTTTGCAGGATCGCCCCGGTGCGCTGTACAAGGTGATGAAGCTGTTCAACGAGCATAATGTCAACATTATCGAAATCTATCATCAGCGCATTTTTACGACGCTGCCCGCCAAAGGTCTGATCACCGACATCGAATGCGAGGCACGCGATGCCGACCAATTGCAGAGGCTGGTCAATGGAATGAAAACTGCGGGTTACAAGGTCGAACGTGTGGAACTCAATTAGGGTCCGGACCCTAATCCTGAAATATTACTGTCACGATGATGGTAAATGCTCTTTTCAGCGCGCCTGTAAACCGTCATAAAGCCGGGCGAGCAACATTGTAGGTTGAGGTCGGTTTACCATGAGCGCACCAGTACGCTTTCCGCGCTTTTTCGTAACCAGCCCTTCGCCTTGTCCTTATTTGCCCGGCAAGACAGAGCGCAAGGTTTTCACCGAGCTAAACGGCGTCCATGCAACAGAACTGAACGAGGCACTCGGTCGCATTGGTTTTCGCCGTAGTCAGAATGTCGCCTATCGGCCAAGTTGTATTGACTGCAAAGCCTGCGTGCCGGTACGTATTTTGACCAAGGGCTTTGTACCGAACGCCACGCAGCGCAAGATCCTGAAGCGCAATTCGGACCTGTCAGTCAACGCCTGTCGCCCCTGGTCGACGGTTGAGCAATACGATCTGCTGCGCCGCTATCTGCAGCAACGCCATCCCGTTGGCGGGATGAGCAACATGGACGACATGGACTATGCCGATATGGTCGAACAGACAACGGTACACAGCCATGTGATCGAATATCGTCTGCCGGCCCGCTATGGTTCGCAAGGGGAACTTGTGGGCGCGTGTATTACCGATCAGCAGTCGGACGGGCTGTCGATGGTTTACAGTTTCTACGATGCGGAAGCTACAGGTAGGCCCGGCCTTGGCAATTTCATCATCCTGGATCATATCATGCGCGCCCGCCAGGCAGGGCTGGCCTATGTCTATTTAGGCTATTGGGTCAAAGGTGCGGCCCGCATGCAATACAAAACCCGCTATCGTCCCCTGGAAAAACTAAGCCCCGATGGCTGGATAGATTTCGACAGCGGTCAGGGCAATTTGTTCAGGTAGGATTTTGTAAGTATAATTTGAATCGTTGCCCCTACGTAGGCAAGGGCGACCGTTAAATTATATTATTCGGCTATAAATTGTAAAAAAGGCAGGAAGAAAAAGAAGGTGTTGAGCATAATCGTTAACCCCTTCTTTCCCTCCCGCCTTTTTTACTAAAAATCACAAGATTATACCGGTACACCCACTACCGGCAAACACAACGCGGCTTTGCTTGTGGCTTTGGCTTCCACTTGCGGACAGCTTTGCGCTTAACGGGGACGGTTTCGTAATAAACCTCCTCGGTCACCGTTGTGGTCGTGGTTACCGCCGGCTCGATGGTGATCGTCGTGACTGCTGGCTGCGGATAGTAATAATAGCCTTGCGGATAATAGCCCTGCGGCGGGTAAGCGGGGGCGCGGGCTGGATAATCGCCCCGGGCATAAGCATATTCATCACGCGGTAGATATTTTTTGCACTTGTTCATCGACTTTTCGATGCCAGCACCGGCAAGCGCACCTGCTGCACCGCCAATGATCGTGCCAATGGTACGATTTCCGCGCCCGGCAATACGATTACCCGCAACGCCGCCAATGATCGCGCCAATAGCACCACCTGCAACTCCGCGGTTGCGCAGGCAACGTTCATAGTCTTCATAGCCACGCGGTGTTGCATAGCCTTGATAAGGAACCGACCCAGCAGCAGGGGGGGCATAAGGCGCACCTGCTGGCGCATAACCAGCCTCGCCATTGCGCGTTACCCGGCCTTCCCACTGACCTTCAAATACCCGGCCATCACGCTCGACATAGCGGCCTTCGGTCCAATCACCATCGTAGGTGTAGCGGCCGCCATCTTCGCCTGAATAGGTGGGGGCAGCCTGGCCTTCGAAATTATAGACACCGCGATCAGCGCCGATAGCCGGGCCGTATTCCGGGCGATCAAAGCCGCCGTCGGGCGCATACCCGCCTTCATAGCGATCCCATTCGACGCCCGAGCGATAATCCTGAACATAGCCGTGCCCGTCGCGCAGCACAGCATCGTCGTAATAGCGCGACCAACCATAGCCGGGCTGCGGCGCGTACAAACCGTAAGCACGGTAGTTTCCGATCGAATAAGTCGGGTTTACCCAGTAACTGGGCAATATATAACCGCGAAACGGGGTACGATAGCCGCCCCAGCCGCCCGGCGCATAAAATCCGGCAAACCAGCGTCCGTTCATTCGGTGCCCCCAGCGATGCCCACCCATGTGCGGGCGTGGACCATGTCCGGTACCCACTACAGGACGATGACCACCCCTGGTTCCATTAAGAACAGCGCCGCTCGGCTTTTCAGAAGCCCCTGATACATTTCCTTGAAACGAGTCGTTTGCCGACACCGGCGGCGCTAAAGCAACGAGCGCGACGGTTGCCAAGCCTGAAAATGCGAGTTTCTTCATGGTTAACAATTCCCCTAAGCAGCATCAGGCGTACGAATGGCACGCAGTAATGGTTAAGGAAGCCTTAACATTTTTTTATCGAAGTCGCCAAGCTTACGGATGTAAATTGCAGTCTATCTTTTTAAACTGTTTCAAAATGATGCAGAGAACTACAAACGCTGGGCTAAAAGCGCCGCGAGAGCTTCGATACCCGCCTGGTCATCGGCATCGAAACGTGCCGCTTTGGGACTGTCCAGATCGATCACTGCGATCACATTTTCATCGCATAGTACCGGCACAACCAGTTCAGATCTGCTTTCTGCGTCGCAAGCGATATGACCTGGAAAGGCATGAACATCGTCAACCAGCTGGCTCCTCGCGGTTCGCGCTGCAGCGCCGCATACACCTTTGTCGAGCGGGATACGAATACATGCCGCCTTACCTTGAAAAGGGCCAAGCACCAGTTCATCGCCCACCATCCGGTAAAAGCCCGCCCAATTGAGATCGGGCAGGAACTGCCACAACAGGGCTGATATATTCGCCATATTGGCAATGCTATCTTTTTCATCTGCAGTCAGCGCGTCAGCGGCCTTCAGCAGCTCGGCATAAAGTTCGGCTTTGGGGCCGGTAGTTATGATATCGAATGCGTACATAAAGATGCTTTCAGGGTATAGCCTCGCTTCAGAAAAGCTGAGGGCGCCGGCGGTTGCTCAGCAAGTGCAATATAAGCCTGTTCAGGCTTGGCCTACGCCGGAGCCGCGGGGCTAGTCAACCACCACCTTGCTACGGTTTTTCTTGATCGCACCCCGCCCCTTCTTTACCTCGATACGTCTGGCTTTAGCTGCCTTACTAGGCCTTGTCTTCACCCGCCGCACCTCACGCACGAAAGCCTGATCGATCATAGCCACTATGCGTGCCCGCGCTTCTGCCCGGTTGGCCTCACGTGTGCGATGGCTGCGCGCCGTCACGATTAACTGCCCCGCCGCCGTCATTTTGCTGCCTGCCAGTGCTTTGAGCTTGCGATAGGCGTAAAGCGGCAGGCCCAGCCGGTGAACATCGACGCGCAACTGGCAGGCCGTCGCCACCTTGTTAACATTCTGCCCGCCCGGCCCGGTCGAGGCAAGGAAGCTTTCCTCGAGCAAATCTTCAGGTAGTTCGAATGGCATGGCGGACGGCTCTTAGCATTGCCGTCCGCATGCGCCAAGATATCAGGCCACCAGCTTCGCAGCCGTCGTTGCCACCCGCTTACCTAGATAGCGGGCACCATCCAAGTCGGTGCCGCTCGGCTGGCGGCTGCCATCGCCGCCCGCGATCGTGCTGGCACCATAAGGCGTGCCACCCACAACCTCGTCATTGCGCATCTGGCCCTGGAAACCATAATCCAGTCCAACGATCGTCATGCCGAAATGCAGCAGGTTGGTCAGGATTGAAAACAAGGTCGTTTCCTGCCCACCATGCTGGCTTCCGGTAGAGGTGAAGGCGGCGCCGACCTTGCCGTTCAGTTCGCCGCGCATCCAGACACCGCCTGCCTTGTCCCAAAAAGCCGCCATCTGACTCGACATCCGGCCATAGCGTGTGCCGGTGCCAACGATGATGGCATCATAGTTTTTAAGATCGTCGACTGTTGCCTCGGTCGCTGCTTGATCAAGTTTGAAGTGCGAAGCTTGCGCCACTTCGAGGGGGACGGTTTCGGGCACCCGCATGATGTCGACTTCCGCACCTGCTTCGCGCGCGCCTTCCGCAACCGCATTGGCCATAGCTTCGACATGGCCGTAACTCGAATAGTAAAGAACAAGTATCTTGGTCATGGGAGAATTCCTTTAATCATGTTTCGGATTTGGATCATTCGCTGTCGACAAAAACGATTTCGCTATCTTCGATCGCTATAATAGCGATCTCACCTTCGCCGATCGCCACGCCGTCACGGGCGTGCACCGCCTGCCCGTTGACTTCGATCTTTCCCGTAGCCGGCACCATATAGGCGTGGCGATGGGCATCGATCACATAAGTCAGACTTTCGCCCGTTTTCAGGGTCGCACCCATTACTTTGGCATCGGCACGAATAGGGAGCGCATCGGCATCGCTTTCAAAGCCGCTGGCCAATATCCGCCATTCGCCCGAACGATCGTCTTTTGGAAAAGGCCTGGTACCCCAGCTAGGGGGCGCACCCGCCCATTTGGGCATAATCCAGATCTGAAAGATCGTCGTTGCTTCATCCTCCAGATTATATTCCGAATGGCGGATGCCAGTGCCCGCACTCATCACCTGCACATCGCCGGCTATAGTGCGTCCCTTGTTACCCAGACTGTCCTGATGCGTAATAGCGCCGCTGCGCACATAAGTGACGATTTCCATATCGGCATGCGCGTGTGGCGGGAAACCGGATTGCGGCGCGATGGTATCGTCGTTCCATACACGGATGCTGCCCCATCCCATGCGATGAGGATCATGATAGTTTGCAAAGGAAAAATGATGACGGGCATCGAGCCAGCCATGATTGGCCGCACCGAGCGAGGCGAAGGGGCGGATGTCGATTTTGGTTTGCGCTTGAATTGACGCTTGGGTCATGGAGGGTGTCCACATCGGCGGGGATGTTTATCGCCGGGATCACAAGCAGATGGGATTCGCTACTGCCAATTCAAGCCTGGCAAAAAGCCGGTAGCTGTCGTCACATCATTTGCATTAGACAACCGCGGGTTCGAGCAGTCGCAAAGTTCCTGCATCCGCATCAATCTCTGCCATCACGCCTTGGGGAATGGTGAACTGATCGGCGATATGCCCAAACCACGCACCCTCGAATGCAGGTATGCCCAGTGGACCAAAATGCTGACGGAAAATGGCGTTAAGCGTGAAGCCGCCTCCCGGTCCGCTGCCATCGGGATCGCGGCAGTTTGTGCACTGGCCGAAGACGACCCCGGCAAGACCTTTCAACGCACCTGCCTGACCCAATTGGGTCAGCATCCGATCAATACGATATTCGGCTTCGTCGACATCTTCAAGAAACAGGATCGCGCCGGCAAAATCGGGTAGATAAGGCGTACCTGCAAGCGCCGACAGCACCGTCAGATTGCCGCCAAGCAACCGTCCTTTTGCCTTGCCGCCGCTTATCGGTATGGTTCGCAGGCGACGTTGCACCAGCCGGTCTTCATTGGCTTTGGGGTTTACATAGGTTGGCGTGCCCGCATCGAAGGCGACCTCGCGGAAGCTTGCAACAGAAGCCTTGCCCCAAGCACTGCCCGCATTGGGCCCATGCAGCGTAAATGCCCCGCCCTTGGCTGCAACCGCCATATGCAAAGCGGTGATATCGCTAAATCCTAACAAGAATTTCGGGTTGGCGCGCACCACATCCCAATCAATGAAAGGCAGCGCCCGTGCCGAACCCCAGCCGCCCCGCACAGCAAAAATCGCCCGCACCTCCTTATCGGCATACATCGCGGTGATATCTGCGCCACGCTCTTGATCCTGCCCCGCAAGATAACCAAAGCGTTTCGCCAGATTTGGCGCGCGCTTGGGTACCAACCCCATAGCACGCACGGTTTCCTCAACGATAGTCAGGTCGAACGGATCATCGCTGGCGCTGGCCGGCTCGATCAGGCCGATGGTATCGCCTGAACGCAAGCGGGGGCCGGCGCGGCGAGTGATCGATTTTAGAGTTTTGCTACCGCCTTGTGCGAAAGCTGGAGCTGCCATCAGCATGCCCAATCCAACCATCAGTTTGCGACGCGAAGGATCGCAATCATTGTCCTTGGAAATCGTCATCGGTTAATGGCTCCTTGCCCGATAATTGTAAGGACTATCGATGAATGGCAAACTTTCTTTACGAAACAGGCCTATTTTTTTGGGTTCGGATTAATTTTTTTGCGGTTCCTTATAATAGGAAAATCCCCGTATTTGAGTCACTTTCGTCGAAAGCCGGGCAAACGACCCGAACATCTTGGCGCATTAACACCAAATTAACCTTTTCAGTTCATTTTCCTTATGGTTAATAACGGCCAATGTTCCTGTTGGTATCTACACAGCAGGGCATTGGGGGTTGCACAGTAAGCTAAAGGGGCCGGCCGCATGCGCGTGTTGCTGATTGAAGACGAACCGACTACCGCGAAAGCCATCGAGATGATGCTCGCGACCGAAGGGTTTAATGTCTATTCGACCGATCTGGGCGAGGAAGGCTTGGACCTTGGCAAGTTGTATGATTACGATATCATCTTGCTGGATCTTAACCTGCCCGACATGCATGGTTATGACGTCCTTAAAAAACTGCGTGTCGCCAAGGTGCAGACGCCGGTACTGATCCTTTCGGGCATCAGCGAGATGGATAGTAAAGTACGCTCGTTCGGCTTCGGTGCCGACGATTATGTAACCAAGCCATTCCACCGCGAAGAACTGGTCGCGCGCATCCATGCGGTCGTGCGCCGTTCGAAAGGCCATTCCCAGTCGGTCATCCGCACCGGCAAACTTGCGGTCAATCTGGATGCCAAGACCGTCGAGGTCGATGGCGCCCGCGTGCACCTGACCGGCAAGGAATATTCGATGCTCGAGCTGCTTTCACTGCGCAAGGGCACCACGCTGACCAAGGAAATGTTCCTCAACCACCTTTATGGCGGGATGGACGAACCCGAACTGAAGATCATCGATGTTTTTATCTGCAAGCTCAGAAAGAAACTGGCGCTGGCCTGCGGTGGCGAGAATTATATCGAAACCGTCTGGGGCCGCGGCTATGTGCTGCGCGATCTGGAGGATATGGATATTACCCAGGCACAGGTCGCCTGAAGCCTTAAAGTTTCACCCGGAACTTCGAAGGGGCGGTGCTGCGAAGGCGCCGCCCTTTTCGGTTCAGGTCTGCAGATACCAGCGTTCGCCACCCTGAAGCCCGATTGCGGTCAGCTTGTTCGATGCAAACGCCCCGGTATCGATGCCGATGCGTGAGCCGCGTTCGTCGATCTCATCATAAATGGTGTGGCCATATATAATCACCTTTTCCAGATCGCCGCGCTGATTGACGAACTCCTCGCGAATCCAGCGCAGATCGCTTGTTTTCTGACTATCCAGCGGAACGCCCGGGCGGATACCGGCATGGACGAAAGCATAATCGCCGATCATAATCATATCCTCAAAGCTTTCGAGGAAAGTCAGATGCGCCTCGGGCACGAGGCTTTCCAGCCGCGCGGCAAGTTCCTCGATATCGAGCGCAATATATTCGGCGCGGGTGATCGGATAGCTTTGCAGCGTCGCATCACCGCCCATCTTGCCGATGAAGAAACGCAGCGTCTTGGGGCTACGCTTGCGGCAGACATCGACAAAGACCTCCTCGTGATTACCGGCAAGAAAGCGAACCTTGCGCCCCGCATCGCGGAGCGCCATCGCGGTTTCGATCACCCCTGCGCTATCCGAACCGCGATCGATCAGGTCACCCAAAAATATGATCTGCGTATCGGCGGTGCCCCTGGCCCGGTCGTCGGCATCGATCTTCGTGAGCAAGGCTTGTAACAGATCGTTACGCCCGTGAATGTCCCCGATCGCATAGATGCGCATACCATCGGGCACGCGCGCGGTATCGAGCGGACGGGACGGCAGGGCTTTCTTGAACAGGCGGGCTAGCATGGCTGAGCGAGCATATAGGTAAGCTTGAATACCATTGAAAGTAAGCTTTTAACAAACCGTAGCCCTGAGCCTGTCGAAGGGCGTTTCAAGGTTGACGCCAAGCTGGCGGGACACCGTTCCGCCTTCGATGGCCTTCGGCTAGACAGGCTCAAGGCTACGGTTTCAATCATATAGATAATGTTCCAGACTAACCCTCCATCGCGAAAGTCAGCCCGGCATGCGCCTCCAGCCGGCGGAGCAGCTTGCCGCCAAGCGCCGCCCCCGGCGTCGTCACACCGCCCTCCCCATCGAAGCGTACCAGCGCGATTGCGGTTTCGGCGATCATTTTCGACGTCGATCCATAGCCGGGGTCGCGGTCGCCCTTGACCGACAACTTCGCCGTTCGACCGTCGGGGTATTCCGCCACAAACAGCACATCGTAAAAGCCGCTGTCGCGCTCTTCCTTGGTCGGCCCCTCACCGGGTTTGGGATCATTCTCGGTGCCGATCATCGGCGTCTTGGCGACGAATTCGGCGGCCTGCTGGCCTGCTTCGCCGGGGCCCGTCAGCATCATCTCGTCATAGACGAAATCGGTGCCATAGAGATGCCCCAGCAGCGCGTTGGTGCGGTGGACATTCTTGGTGTTGATCGGCGCCATGATGAAGCTGGTCGCCCAGCTGCCGAGGCTCTCGTCATATTCGGGTTTGTTGGCCGCGGGCTGTTCGGGTCCTTCAAAACCGCCTGCCAGTGAAAAGGGATTGGTCAGATAACCGATCACTGCCGGATCCTTAGCGGCGGCGGCCATGGTGGCCTTTAGGCTGGCTGCCGTGCCGCCCGAGAACTTGCCCTGCATCGCACGCACCCGGCCTTTGACGCGCGGCGCGGGCGCGCCATAATGGCCGATGCAATGCTGCTGCAAAGCCTGTACGCCCAGATCGAAAGGGATTGAATCGAACCCGGCCGAAAACACGATCCGCGCGCCCGACGCCTTGGCGGCCTCATGATGCTCATCGATCTTCTGACGCATCCAGGCCGGTTCGCCACAAAGATCGGTATAGTCGGTACCATTGGCGACGCAGGCCGCGACCAGTTCGTTGCCATAAAGCTGATAGGGACCGACGGTAGTCAGCACCACCTTGGTGCGTTTTGTCATCGCATCGAGCGAGGCCGGATCGGCCGCATCGGCGACCACCAGCGGCGTACTGGCAGGCGCGCCGATCAGGTCGCGCACCTCTTGCAGCTTCTCCAAAGACCGCCCCGCCATCGCCCAGCGCGGCACCTCTGGCCGACTGGCCAGATATTCGGCGACAAGACGGCCGGTATAGCCGGTGGCGCCATAGACGATAATGTCGAATTCGCGGGTGTCGGTGGGCATGGCAGGTCTTTCTCGATAAGGCGTTGCAGGCGATAAGATTACAAACTTGTACGCATAAAGGGGGTGTTTCTGTCAACTTATCCGCGCTTGCTGGCTTTGCGCCGATGCGGCTCTTCGCGCAAGGCCTTCATCATCATTCGCATGTCGATACCCTGTTCGAAATCGACGATGCCACCCAGCCTGAACCGGACCGTGGTAACACCGTTGATCGCACATTCCATCGCATAGTCGAATTGCCGTTGTCGGCCAAAACTGAGTGCTTCTTCCCAACACCGCACAAAGCTTTCCGCCCCTTCGCGTTCACGCAGACCATAGGCCGAGTTGCGCGACATCCCCACCGCATTGGTCGCGCTATCGACGGTGCCGGTGACGGCAAGCACTTGCAAGAACTGCCGCTGCCGCTCCGGCGTCCAGCCATCGTGGCGATTGCGGGCTGTCGGAACGGGGATGAATTTGGGATTATAGTCTGATAATGGTTCCATATTAGGAACAATATAACCTATATGGTTATTAATGTCAATCTATGTGCAGTGCCCGTATGACAGCTTTGTTGAGGGTTGCTTACAGGCTGCTATTTACATAATTGCTTTGAATGCTGACTATTGCCAAACTGACTGACAAGCATGCAGATGCAGCTGCTGACCTTCATCGCGAAGCCGGTGCGCTAATCCCTGGCTATGATACCTCACTTCATTCTGCAGAGGAGTATCGTACGTTCTACAGCGATCATGTTTTTCGGAATGATGAGCTTTGGGGTGCCTTTCAGGGAGAGACCTTACGAGGGTTCATAGCCCTTCTTTCAGGCTGGATTGATCACCTCTACGTTGACCCTGTGGTTCATCGGCAAGGCATTGGCTCGTCCTTGGTTGATTTGGCGCAATCTAAGCAATCCGAACTTCGGCTCTACACCTTTCAATCAAACGTCCGTGCGCGGGCATTCTACGAAAGGCACGGATTCGTTATCGAAGAGATGACGGACGGCGAGCGAAACGAGGAGAAGATGCCCGATATCACCTACCATTGGGTGCGAGCATGACAAGATGACAGGCGTCGGCTTTTTAAGGGGGGAAACTCGTTTGGCCGAATGACCAGAATCTTGTCGATCGCTGTCACGCAGCGATGGCAAGTCTGACACCTAATGCCTTCATGACACGCAAAAGCGTGTCGAGCGTAGGATTGCCATTATCACTGAAAGCCCGGTACAACGCCTCTCGGCTGATACCTGTCTGACGAGCAAGCTCCGACATACCGCGAGATCTAGCGATCACATTGACCGCCCGAAGTAGCTCTTCCGGGGTGCCATCTTCCAGATAGGCATCGAGGTAAGCAGCAATATCCGCAGGTGTGTTGAGCGCTTCGGCAGCATCCCAGGGTTTGGTTTCGATCACCATTGTCAAATCTCCTTCGCCATCGCAATTGCCCGGTCGATGTCACGCGCCTGGCTTTGTTTATCGCCGCCACACAGCAGAATGACGACCACCTGACCACGTTGCGTAAAATAAACCCGATACCCCGGGCCGAACGTAAAGCGGAGTTCGCTGACACCTCCACCGACCGACTTGGTGTCTCCGAAATTGCCATCCGCAAGCCGGTCGAGGCGTTTTGCGATCCGCGCTCGCCCTTGGATATCCTTCAATCCGGTCAGCCAGCTGATGAATGCGGCTGTCCTTCTTACTTCAAAGATGTGACTTATAATACACAATATGGCGCATAGATCAAGCCCCCAAATGTCACTTATGGACTAATGGCAGCTTTTTTGATGGTTATTACGTGCACCATCAAAGATGCCACACTCTTCGCGTTCTTCAGTCTTCGCGTGAAATCTTTCGAAGACTGATTGGCAAAACTCAACCCACAGCTGGCCCCGAACCTGGCCGAATATAGGAAAGCATATGCGGAATATAGTCGACCTTGCCAAGCGGAACGCCGTTGTGGCGCAGGATGGCATAGGCGATCATCAGGTGGAAGTAAAACTGCCCCAGCGCCCAGTCGCGAACATATTGTCCTGCTGTCAGGTCCAGGATCATGCCATTAGGCAGCTCATGCGCGATTGTGCTTTGCTCTTCTTTGTCGAGCGCGTCAGGGGCAAGGCCGGACAATAAGGCAACCGTTTCCTCAATGCGCGCTATGGCATCGGCAAGGGTACCTGGCTGCTCCCCCGCATTGACCGCTTCCTTGTGCAAATCGCGCAGCGACGGCGGGATAGCGTCGCCCCTTAACCGGTAGACCGCCTCTTGCGCCTGCATGCAGGCAAAACGGATTTGGGTTGCCAGCGGGAACATGTCGGGCGCAAGCCGCGCGGACAGCAAAGCCTCTGCCCGTTCTGCGCCAAATTCTTTCTGTGCCTTTGCCAACCAGCCCGACAAAGCGTTCAGCATATTTGTGTAGGGAAGGGCAATATATTGCGTCAACGACATGGAATCTCTCCAAAATTAAAGGCGCGGCAACGTCACACCCCTTTGCCCCATATATTTCCCTGCCCGGTCCGCATAGCTCGTCTCGCATGGTTCGTTACCCTGTAGGAACAGGAACTGGCATGCCCCTTCGTTAGCGTAGATCTTGGCGGGTAGAGGCGTGGTGTTGCTGAACTCCAGGGTCACATGCCCTTCCCAGCCCGGTTCCAGTGGAGTTACGTTCACGATGATGCCGCAACGGGCATAGGTGCTCTTGCCGAGGCAGATCACCAGCACGTCGCGCGGAACGCGGAAATATTCGACCGTGCGAGCGAGCGCGAAGCTGTTGGGCGGAATGATACAGACATCGGTTTCGCGGTCGACCAGGCTTTTGCCGTCGAAATTCTTCGGATCGACCACCGCACTGTCGACATTGGTGAAAATCTTGAATTCGGGGGCGACGCGCGCATCGTAACCATAGGAGGAAAGGCCATAGCTTATACAGCCATCGCGGCGCTGCGCTTCCACGAACGGCTCGATCATGCCGTTCTCCTGCGCTTGCTGCCGTATCCATTTGTCCGAAAGAATTGCCATGCCGACTCCCTGTTCCCACTCTTCGTCACCCCCGCCCTTCGGGCAGGCGGGGGTCCATCACCCAAGACCGAGATTTAGACCAGAAGCTTAGGTGATGGATTCCCGCCTACGCGGGAATGACGAGAAAAAGAAGGCAGTAAAAGACTCTGCAACTAGCTTTTCAAACTGGCAGGGCCAAAGCCGTGCGGCAGCAGTTCGGATAACAGATGCGTATCATAACCGTCCGCATGCGCGCAGTGCACGGGCAGGTCGATACCGACCATGTCCGCAACTTCCTTGATAACCTGACGGCAGCGGCCGCAGGGAGTGATGCAGTCCGCGCCAAGGGTTGCGCCGCCATCCGCCGCCCTGGGCCCGCCGGCAACCGCGATGGCGACGATCCGGTGCAGCTGGCCATCGCTGTTCGCCTTGGCGATGACAACGGTTTCCGCGCACAGCGTCATGCCGTAGCTGGCGTTTTCGAAATTGGTCCCCGTGACGATCTCGCCATTGTCGAGCAGCAAAGCGGCCCCGACATGATAATTGGAATAAGGCGCATAGGCATGGCGTGTCGCCGCGATTGCCGCTGTCACCAGACGTTCCGCATCCTTGCTCATTGGCGCACGACAACCCATTCCACCGGCTTTTCCACCCCCTCGACAGAGCGGCCGGGATTTGCCGTCCACATGACCCACGGGCGCGCGGCATAATCGGGCAGCAGCCAGGTCTTTTCAAGCCAGACCGTGCGGTCGATCGCACCGCTAAGCCGATATTGATCCTCGAAATCCTCAGACAGCTTAAGGATTGCAGGCTTGCCCAGATGCGCCTCGATCTGGGAAAGAAAGGTGGCAACCTCCGAAAGCACAAGCGCGCGGTCGGGCTTGCCGGTGCAGGTTTCTGTGAAGCGGAATTCTACGGCAGCCGGCAGGGCGGTTTCGCTTCTGGGCACTGTAGTGATGAAGCTGGTCGCCTGATCGCTTGCCAGGCGACAGAGATCGTAGCGATGCAGCGCGCCGTAGCGAACACCCGCTTCGCCCGCATCCTTGATATTGATGGCAAAGCGATTATCGCGCGGCTTCACTCCATCGGTGGCGACGATATAGGCGAAATCAACGCCGGTTGCGGCCAGTGTCGGCCATTTCAACGGCCCGTGCCCTGCATCGACGACGATCCCCTGCACCGAATAGCCGCTGCGCGATGGAGCCCAGTCCGCCACTACGCGCCACATCACGAACGCACCGAGCGCTACCGCCAGCACGATCGCCAGCCTGCGCCAAAGCCTGAAATTTCTGGTGGCCATATGCTCCCCGTTTGTAATCCCAACTAGCACCGAATGTCAGCTTTACCAATTTGCCGTTCGTGCTGAGTAGGTGCTGAACCAGCGAAGCTGGCGAAGTGCCGTATCGAAGCACCGTTCACCTTCGGTGGCCTTCGGCTCGTTACGCTCGCTCAGCCATACGGCTTCACAAGCCACTCAGGGCGAACGGGCTCATGAAAGACAATTAGATCATAGAACCGCCTATTGCTTTATATGCAGCACGCAAATCAAGGTAAACAATCGGCGGGCCGTCGCAAAATCGACCTCGATCTTACCTTCCAGCCGCTCGATCAGCAGTTCGGCCGCCATGTTATGGACGCTCCGTCGGGCCATATCGATCGTCTCGATCTCGGCAGCGGTCGACTTGCGGATCGCCTGATAATAGGAATCGCAGATCGCGAAATATTCGCGGACCGGCCGCTGAAACCGGCCTAGCGCGAGGATCAGCGTTTCATGCGGCGTGCCGTCTTCGCGTGCGATATTCCAGATCAGTCGCCCTTCGGTAACGCTGAGTTTCAGGCGATAGGGGCCGGCATAGCCATCGCCCATGTCGCGCAGCGGCCTGAACTCATTCTCCTCGATCAAGTCGAAGATGGCGACGCGCCGTTCCTGTTCGATATCGGCGTTGCGCCGCAGGATCGTCGATTCGTCGAGTTCGACCGAGATGATGCGCGGATCGGGCATGGAGGTTTCTCTAGCCGATAGAGGGGTTTGAGCAAGGGGGTTCCTCCCCGTTCCGGGGAGGATTTCCACAGCCCTGTCCCCACATCTATTTTCCTCGCCTCTTGCAACGCAATTGATGCTAGAGGATAACGGAAACATGGCCACACCGATCCGCCTTGCAGCCGTCAACGATGGCGAAGAACAGCGCTTGCCTCGCAATGTCGAGGCCGAAGCCGCGTTTCTGGGCGCGTTGATGATCGACAACCGCATCCTCGAGGATGTGTCGATCAAGCTGACCCCCGATCATTTCTTCGAACCGCTGCACGGGCGCATCTACGAACAGATCTTGCGCCTCATTGACCGCAATATGCTGGTTACACCGGTAACACTCAAACCGCTGTTCGAGGCGGATGAGACGATGAAGGAGCTGGGCGGACCCGGCTATCTCGTGAAACTGACCGCCGATGGTTCCGGCCTGATCGGCGCGCGCGATTTTGCGCAGCAGATTTACGATCTGGCGCTGCTGCGCGAACTCGTCAGCGTCGGCCGCGGCCTGGTCGAGGGCGCGCTCGATACCAGCGAAGCGGTCGACCCCAAGGCGCAGATCGAACAGGCCGAGGCACAGCTTTACAAGGTGGCCGAAGGCGAAGGCGAAACGGGAAGCATGAAGAGCTTCTTGGCGGCATCGACCGAGGCGATCAAGAATGTCGAAAAGGCGCTGAACAGCGGCGGGCATCTTTCGGGCGTCACCACAGGCCTGGACAGCATCAATTCCAAATGCGGCGGCCTGCACAATAGCGACCTGGTGATCCTTGCCGGACGCCCCGGCATGGGCAAGACCTCGCTTGCAACCAACATCGCCTTCAACGCCGCCCAACGCTGGCTGCGCGACCGGGAGGATGGCATTCCCGTTGAAAAAAGCGTCGGCGCGAAGACCGCTTTTTTCAGCCTTGAAATGTCCGCCGATCAGTTGGCGACGCGCATATTGGCCGAACAATCGGGCATATCCTCCGAAGCGCTACGCATGGGCAAGATCAGCCGCGACGATTTCCGCGAACTGTCGCGCGCATCCCGCGAATTGCAGGAACTGCCGCTGTTTATCGACGATACGCCCGCGCTTACCATCGCTGCCTTGCGCACCCGCGCGCGGCGGTTGCAGCGCAAACAAGGTATCGGCCTGATCATCATCGATTACCTTCAGCTTCTGCAAGGATCGTCGCGCAGCAGCGATAACCGCGTCAACGAAATCTCCGAAATCTCCCGCGGCCTCAAAACGCTGGCCAAGGAATTGCAGGTACCCGTGATTGCGCTGTCACAGCTCAGCCGCGCTGTAGAGCAACGCGAGGACAAGCGCCCACAACTGTCGGACCTCCGCGAATCGGGATCGATCGAGCAGGACGCCGATATGGTCTGGTTCGTATTCCGCGAAGATTATTACGTCGCCGCGCGCGAGCCCAAGCATGGCACTGACGGCGATGTGAAGGCGACCGAGGATTATGAAAAATGGCGCCAGGAAATGGAACGCGTCTTTGGCATCGCCGAACTGATCGTCGCCAAACAACGCCACGGCTCAACCGGCAAAGTGCGGATGAAGTTTGAAGCCAAGATCACCCGGTTCAGCGATCTGGCCGATGATAGCTATGGCGATCAGGGGTATGATTGAGGATTAAATCCTCTGCCGATCAGCAATGAGGGATCGTCAGCTAACCGTCATTACATCAATCCGTTCGTGCTGAGTAGGTGCCGAACCGCAGGTGAAGAGCGTATCGAAGCATCAGACCGTTCACCTTCGGTGGCCTTCGGCTCCGATACGCTCTTCAGCCGTTCGGCATCAGAGCTACTCAGGGCGAACGGAATTAGATCAATCCAACGTCATCATCATCCCCCAAACCGCCCCGCCAAAATATAGTTCAGCGCCATATTCTCGCTCAAATGCAGCCCCGACAGCGGCGAAAAGGCAATCCCCTCCATCGCCATAACCTCAATCCCCGCATCAATCAGCAACGCCGTCAGCTCCTCGGGCGTCAGGAATTTGTCCCAGTCATGTGTACCGCGCGGCACCTGGCCCAGTCTTTCGGCTGCCTCGACAAGGAACAGTCTGGAAGCCGCCGTGCGGTTCGGCGTCGAAAGGATCATCAGCCCATCAGGCTTCAACCGCGCAGCAAGGCCCATGACGAACCCGGCCGGATCGGTGACATGCTCGATCACCTCCATCGACGTTACGAGATCGAACCGGTCGAGCTTTAGTTCCTCCAGCTCTCCTGTATGATAATCGATATCCAGTCTTGACTGCGTCGCATG
>JBOFLS010000117.1:0-23854 GCA_051657985.1 Sphingorhabdus sp.
CAAAGCTGCCGGGCAGTTCGAGCGTATTGCTCGTTACCGTACTGTCGCGCTCTTCCCTGCTGATCGGCTTTGCACCCGTTATGTCCTTTGCCTGATCGAGCAAGGCCTTCAGCGACGGCCCCGTCTGGTTTGTCTGAACTGGCGCAAACACCTGATAGGCAACACGATCCTCATTGCCGCCGACCGATGACCGGACCCCGTAGGACCAGCCCTTGGTCTCGCGTAAATCCATGTTGATTCGCGAAGTAAAATCGCCACCGAAAATCTCATTCGCGGCACGCAACGTCAGTAAATCATCGCTGCCTTTGGCATCAAGCACCTTGCCGCCAAGGATGAAGGACTGCGGTGAATTTGGCCGGTCGATCAGCACGACACGCGTCTGCTGCGCCGGGATTGGCGAAGCAAAATTCTTCGGTGGGGCAGCCTGTGTTGCAGGCTTCCAGTTGCCGAACTGCTGATCGAGCAGGCCGGTAATTTCTTTCAACGTGGTATCGCCGACAACAAAAATTTCCGCCTTGGCCGGATGCACCCAACCGCCATGGAATGCGGCGATGTCGGCGCGGGTCAGTTTCTTCACCGCTTCCTCATCGCCGGTTCCCGTTTGCGGCCCGCCATAAGGATGAGCCTTGCCATAAATCAGCGATGGCAGGGCACGAAGCGCCACGCCTTGCGGCTGCGTTTTTTCGCCGGCTATCCGCGTCAGTTGCTGTATGCGGACACGTTCGAGGTCCTTTTCGGCAAAAGCCGGGTTTTTCACGACATCGGCGAGAAGGTTGATCGAAGCCTTCAAATTCGGTTTGACCGCCCGCAAGGAGGCGACGGTGCGATCCTGGGTTGAACCGACATTGATGTCCGCACCCAGCCGCTCTTCGGTTTCGGCAAGCTGCGTTGCCGTCAGGGTAGTGGTGCCTTCGGACATCAGGCTGGCCATGATGTTGGAAACCCCACGCTTATCGAGCGGATCGGCGGCAAAGCCAGCATCGAAGCTGACGGCAACGCGCACCGAAGGCACCGCATTACGACGGGCAAAATGCACCTTGATGCCGTTTTTCAGTTGGCCTGTCTCAACGGTTGGAAAATCCAGAGCGGGGGTTTTGCCGGGTAACGGCATCTTGCTGCGATCGACTGGCGCGCTGGACATTATCGCCCCTTCGCTGCCTGGTGCCATATAGAATGCAGGTGCGGTCAGCCCGCCCGTGCGCTGGCCGCCGCCAGAGGCGACTTCCTTATAGGCTTCACGCTCACCAGGTTCGACGCGGATTTCAAGCACCGGGCGGGTCAGCCACTTCTGCATTGCTGCCGCTACCGTTTCAGGCTTTAACGAGGCCAGCCGCGCCAGTTCGGTTTTATAATAACCGGCATCGCCGGTATAGAGCTGTCCCTCGGCAAGCGCCACCGCCTTGCCGCCGAAACCGCCGACCTGCTCCAGCCCGTCGATCCGCTCGGCCGCTTCGCTTGCGGCGACGCGCTGTACCTCATCGGCAGTCGGACCCTTGGCGATATAGTCGGCCATAATCTCATCGAGCCGCTTGGCAACCGCATCGGCATCGCCGCCGGGCTTCACATCGGCCTGCACGAGGAACATGCTGCCATGTACGAAAGGCAGCACATAGGACGAAACGCTGACCGCGCTCTGTTCTTCGCGCACCAGGATATTGTCGAGCCGCGAACTGGCCAGTCCGCCCAGTACCGATGCGCCCGCACGCAAGGCAGTAAAATCGGGATCGGCAAGGCCGGGCACCACCCACTGACGGTAGATCCGCGTCGCCGGCACCTTATCTTTCAATACGACCTTTTTCGGCGCCTCTAAAGTCGGGATCGGCGCGTTCACGGGCGGCACTTCGCGGCCCTTGGCAATATCGCCGAACCATTTTTGTACCAGCGGCTTTGCCTGCGCGGCATTCACATCGCCCGCGAGCACCAGCACCGAATTATTCGGGCCATAGAAATCGGCAAACCATTTCTTGAAATCATCCAGCTTGGCCGCCGCCAGATCCTCAAGACTGCCAATCGTGTTGTGATGATAGGGGTGGCCGACGGGAAACAGATTTTCCGACTGTGCATATTCGACAAGTCCGTAAGGCTGATTGTCGCCCTGCCGTTTCTCGTTGGAAACCACACCGATCTGGGTCTTCACCGATTCTTCGGTAAGCCCGCCGATCAGGTGGCCCATACGGTCGCTTTCGAGGAACAGTGCGCTTTCAAGGGCGCTGGTTGGTACCGTCTGGAAATAATTGGTGCGGTCGAGCCAGGTCGTGCCGTTCAGGTCCGTCGCGCCAATCTGCTTGGTATACTGAAAATATTCGCCTGGCGCATTCTGGCTACCGTTGAACATGATATGTTCGAACAGATGCGCAAAGCCGGTCTGTCCTTTGGGTTCATGTTTCGATCCGACCCCGTACCAGATCGATACCGCAACCACCGGCGCTTTGCGATCTTCATGGACGATAACGGTAAGGCCATTATCCAGGGTGAATTTTTCGTAAGGAATATCGACTTTCTTGATTAGGTCGGCGACCGGGGCGGGTGCCGTCTGCGCTAGTGCCGCCCCCGAAATGGCAATCGTCGAGGCAGCCAGCGCCAGAGTAAGTTTGCGGATCATAAAAGGTCTCCAAAAGACAAAAATTTGCGCGCCACGCACAGCTAATGCGCAAGGATATAGCGCAGCCGCAATCAAAGCCAATGCGCCGAAAAGCGTTTTTCGACCAATCGGCAAACAACATCACTGGAACTTCGCGGCCCAAGCCGCATTTCTGTCAATAAGTTGAACAAAAAGGCAGAATTGACATGGACGACGGCCGCATATTGGAATTCGAACGGGCATTGTGGATCGGCAAGGGCGATGTCTATCGTAAAAACATGTCCCCGGATTGCCTGATGGTCTTGCCGGAAAAACCATATCTCGTCCGCGGTGAAGATGCGATCAAGGCCGTCGAGAATACACCGCGTTGGGAACAGGTCGAACTCAACGATCTCCAAGTCGATCGCGCTCAGGAAGGGTTGATTGTGATCGCCTATCAAGCGCAAGCGCGCCGCGCAGAAGAGCAATATACCGCATGGTGCACCTCAACGATCTGGAAAGATGAGAATGATGACTGGAAAGTGATTCAGCATCAGCAGACAGTGCCGATCACAGGCGTTGTGAACGAATAATATTAGAGATCGATTCCTGTCATTATGTCGTAAATAGTTGCAATGTAGGATTTTATTTGAAACTATATCGGTCGTTCTTTGACATAGTGAGTATGCCGCCTCCCATGCACTTCTCGATTGGCGACATGGATATGCGTTCCCAATCGATCACGGTTCAACGATGGAAATGCACAATTCAACGCGTACAATCTATTCGTTGTCATCAACTTGTCGAGAGTAAGGACGCCGTGTTTAAGGCCGATACCGCCGTTTCGCATGCCTGACCGCATCGGCCCATTCGAAATGAACGGGCTTATATTTACCCGTAACGAACAGCTTCATCTGGTCGGTATAATGCACGGAATTGGGACGGCTGACCGCTGCACCATAAGGCTGGATCGACTCCGACGTTACATTGCCCGCCTTATCCCAGCGCGCCAGCATGACGAAACTGTCGCCGTGCCGAACGCGCAGCTTGCCGTCGGCTTGTTCCGCATCCCACATCGTCGTTGCGCGCAGCGTATCGGTACCGCCCAATATCGGCAGATCGACCGTGCCGCGCCGCAAACGTTGGACATCGCCCAAGGCCGGATCGAGCCGCCCGAAGCGTTTGGTAAATTCATCGACGGCGGTTTGTAGCGACTCTTTGGCATTGGGTAAGGCTTCCCGCCGCCAGACCGGACGCGCGGCGATGCGAATCAGCCGTTCGGCAAGTGCATCCGCCCTGCCCTTGCCGTCGCTCGACCAATCCCATGTAGCGAGCAGTTTTTGCGCCTCAACCAGCTTGGGCAATCCCTTCACATCGGCGGCCAGCAGCTTTTGCATCCAGGGGCCGACCCAGCTCGACCGGGCGTAGCGCATATCCATCTTGATCGCGATCAGCTCGTCGGGGGTAATCGACGCATCGTTCAGCATCAATGCCGTCCCCAATATACCGCGATTGGTCATGCCCAGTTCAATGCCAAGCAGCGGCGATTGGCTCTTGGGATCGATCTCCGATCCTGGCCCTGCTGCGATATAGGGGGTGTTGTTTGCATTTTGCACAAAACCCGATGCAGGGGCTACCACCTTAGGGAAGCGGTCGAACGGCACCGGTCCTTTCCAGACCGCAGCGGAGGTATCGCCGGGCAACACCTGGGTATAATCAAAACCCGGCTTACGGTCGGGAAACAGAGCATTGTAGATATAGGCGATCCGTCCGGTCTTGTCGGCATAGATGAAATTGGTGCCGGTAATCCCACCGGTCGACATCGACCGCGTCCATTCCGCCCAGTCGCGTGCCTTGGTGTTGCGATAATATTGCTCGATCGCTTTCACATTATCGATCCCGGCATAGCGGATCGCGAAATAACCTTTGTCGTTCTTGATGACCGGTCCATGCACCGACCGATAGATCGTGCGCGGCACCGGCACGATCGCGGGACCCATTTTGACGCGCAACCAGATCCGCTTTTCCTGAAGCGGCAACCATTTACCGTCATAACGGTATTTGTCGCCCGCCTCGTTTAGCACCAGCTTGTAGATATCGACCAGATCGGGGCGGTTGACCGTATTGGTCCAACCCAGATTGCGATTATGGCCAAGCAATATGAAGGGCGATCCCGGAAACAGCGCACCCGCCATATCAAGGCCCTCGCCCGAATGCACCACCGCCTCATACCAGGCAACCTGCCCCTCCAGCGGCTGGTGCGAATTGGAAACAAGCCAGGTCTTGCCATCGGCCATTCGCGAAGGCGCGACCGCCCAGGCGTTCGAGCCGTTCATCTCCGGATCGCGACCGATGGGAGTCATGGGCGCTGCGCCCTCCTTTGGCGGCGATTTGCCTTCCACCAGATTGCCGATATAGCTGTCGAGGCCATAAAAGAACGGTGCGCGCAATACGAAGCCTGCGACGATATCCTCGCCATTTACCGGAAACAGTTTCGACAGCCGCACTTCCTCCGGATGCTTTTCGGCATAATGGTTGAGACCAGCGGCATAAGCCTCGATTGCGGCGCGCACGTCCACCGGGATATCCTTATACTGACGCTGCACGGTATCGCGCACGCCGAGCAGGTGATAGACATAGTCGACCTGTGCCCCATCTTGCCCGATCATCGCGCCATAGCGACCGCGCGTCATGGCTACGACTTCCTGGATCGTCGGGAAATCGTCCTCGGCATGGGCAAAGGCAAGGCCATAAGATGCGTCGGCATCGGTTTTGCCATTGATATGCGGCACGCCATATCCATCGCGAACGATTTCTACGTCATAGATGCGTTTGGGCAAGGCGGATGCATGGCTAGCGGCCAATGGCTCCCAGACTATCGAGGCTAAAGCAATCATACTCAGTAATATGACCCCGCCCCATAACCATTTGCGCATAAAGCCTCCTACCCCTATCGATGTTATCTTGTCACAACCGCTGCTTTGCTTACATGTGTTGATAATATTGTTTCAAGGAAAGGACAGCCTTCAAAATGCGTCGCCACATCATCGCGCTTGCGCTTACCTCGACCGCTGCACCGCTTGCAGCACAAAACATTGTCGGTTCGGGAGTCGAAGTTGCAACCGTTGGCAATAGTCAGACACGCCCGGTCGAATTTACGAACCGTATCGGCAACGACGGCGCACTGGTAATCGTGATGACAAGCCCGGAATTGCCTGAGACAGGTGTGGATCCAGGCACTGCCGCCGCGATCAGATCGGCTATTACCGCTGCGAAATATGAAGGCAAGGAAGGCAGCAACCTCAGCTTGCGTGGTATCGGTCGTTATGCGCGCATCCATCTGATTGGCGCGGCAGGTGAGGGCAATGCCGCCAATCGGATGCGCGCGGCGGGCGGTAAGGCAGCACAGGATTTAAAGGATGAGGCCCAGACTATTTCGATAGTGGGCGGGCTTTCCACTGCAGATGCCGCGGCGGTCGCCCTTGGCTATAATCTGGGACAATATCGGTTCGACCGATACAAGACGGTTGGCAAAACCGCGCCACCGGTGCAAAAAGTCAGCATCGTTACCGCCGAACCCAATGCTGCGGATGCCGAATGGAAATCGCGCGGACGGGCCATGGTCGACGGGGTCACGCTATCGCGCGATTTGGCAACCGAACCGGCCAATGTGATCTACCCCGAAAGCTTCGTCGCGCGTGTGCGCGAAGCTTTTGCCGGGGTCGGCAATGTCAAGATCGAAGTTCTCGACGAACCGGCAATGCGTCGGCTGAACATGGGTTCGATCGTTGGCGTGGGCCAAGGTTCGCGCAGGCCTTCGCGGATCATGCTGATCGAATATAGCGGTGGATCCGGCTCTCCTCTGGCCTTTGTCGGCAAGGGTATTACCTTCGACTCGGGCGGTATTTCGATCAAGCCCGCAGCAGGCATGTGGGAAATGAAGGCCGATATGTCGGGTGCGGCTTCGGCCGTCGGTGCGGTACTTTCGCTTGCCAAATCCAAAGCACCGGTCAATGTAATCGCGGTTGCGGCATTGGCCGAAAACATGCCTGGCGGCAATGCACAGCGTCCCGGCGATGTCGTCCGCACGATGAGTGGAAAGACAATTGAAGTCTTAAACACCGATGCCGAGGGGCGGCTCGTGCTGGCCGATGCCAATGAATATGTCGCATCAACCCGAAAACCGGCGGGTATCGTCAATATCGCGACGCTAACCGGTTCGATTGTCACGGCTTTAAGCGATGAGTATGCGGGGCTGTTTGCACGCGACGAAAGCCTGGCGACAGCCTTGGTTAACGCCGGCAAGACAACGGGCGAAGAGGTGTGGCGGATGCCTTTGCACAAAAATTATGTCGAGGAGATGAAATCGGACATTGCCGATATCAAAAATGTTGTCGAGGGAGGTGGGCCAGGCGCGAGCCTTGGCGCGACCTTCATCGGCTTTTTCGTCGATGAGAAAATGCCTTGGGCGCATCTCGACATTGCAGGCGTTAACTGGGCGGACAAGGCCGACCCACTGACTCCCAAGGGCGCATCCGGCTGGGGCGTGCGAGTGTTGGACGAGCTGGCGCGGAATTGGCCGCAGGGGCGGTGAATAAAAATGACAGACAATGTCAACCGAATCCGTTCGCCCTGAGGAGGGTCGAGCGGATTTAGGTAGCAAGATATCTTATCCAATCATCCCGCGCAAATCCGCGACCAGATTGGCCTCTTCGGCAGGCTTATCCTTTCTGATCCGTGAAATCCGGGGAAAACGCATGGCGATGCCCGATTTGTGCCGCTTGCTTTCCTGCACCGCATCGAAGGCGACCTCAAACACAAGCGTCTTCTCGACCTCGCGCACCGGGCCGAAGCGTTTGATTGTGTGCCGCCTTACGAAGCTGTCGAGCCATTTCAGTTCATCGTCGGTGAAGCCCGAATAGGCCTTGCCCACTGGTGTAAGCTCTCCTCCTTTGGCCGGATCGGCGGTCCAGCAGCCGAAGGTATAATCCGAATAGAAACTCGACCGCTTCCCCGATCCGCGCTGCGCATACATCAGCACGCAATCGGCGACGAGGGGATCGCGTTTCCATTTATACCATAATCCGACGCGCCGCCCGGCAACATAGGGGCTATCGCGGCGCTTGAGCATGACGCCTTCGATCGCGGCATCGCGTGAGGTCGCGCGGATAGCGGTCAACGCGTCGAAATGTTCGGCATCAATCACCTGTGATAGGTCGAACCTATCGGCGGGAAGCAGCGGCATAACCTGCTCCAGCCTTGCACGCCGTTCATACCAAGGCAGGCTGCGCAGATCCTCTGTCCCGTCGAACAATATGTCGTAGAGGCGAACGAAAGCCGGAGCCTCTTCCAGCATTTTAGCCGACACCACCTTACGACCCAGCCGCTGTTGCAAGGCGTTGAAACTGGCCGCCCCGCCCTCTTCACCGCCCTGATGCACACCGCGCACCAGCAGTTCACCATCGAGCACGCCTTGCCATTCTAGCCCTGCACCAATTTCGGGAAAGGCGCGCGTGATCTCTTCCCCGCCGCGCGAATAGATACGCACCTCCCCACCAATATGGACGAGTTGCACGCGGATGCCGTCCCATTTCCATTCGGCGACATAGTCCTTCAGATCGACGACCAGTTCTTCCAGCGGATGCGCGAGCATGAAGGGGCGGAAGACGGGCATACTATTGGCATCAGGCTTCGGCCCAAGTCCTTCGGCCCATTCGAACAGTTCGGTATAAGGCGCGTTCAGCGCGTGCCAGACCTCTTCGACATCATCGACGTCAAGACCGAAAGCCTGTGCAAGCGCGGTCTTCGCCAATCGTGCCGAGACGCCAACCCGCATCGCGCCGGTTGCCATTTTCAAAAGCGCAAAGCGGCCATTGGCATCGAGCCGGTCGAGCAGCCGCGTCAATTCCGCAGTTACAGTACTGCGCGTCATCGCGGCCAGTATCGTCACCGCTTCGCTGACGCTGGGTGGCGGATCGCTGACCGGCGGTTCGGGCCACATCAGGCTGACCGTTTCCGCAGTATCGCCGACAAAATCGCGCGACAGGGCAAACAGCACCGGATCGGTCCGCTGTGCCGCCACCGCCCGGATCGTCCCGCCCTTGACCGCCGGAAAATCAAGTCCGTCGGTTAGCGCGGCAAGCGCCCAACCGCGATCGGGATCGGGCGTGATGCGCAGATAGTCCGCAATCAGCGCCAGTTTTCCGTTGCGCGAACGGGTATAGATCAGCGCGTCGATGAGGTTGGCGAGGCGTTCCATTTTACGATCTCAGTTTAACGAGAACCGTTCGTCCTGAGTAGGTGCCGAGCCGCAGGTGAGGTGCCGTATCGAAGGACCCTTCGATACACCCTCAGCCTGCGGCTTCGGCCTACTCAGGGCGAACGGTCTAAAATCTGTTTGCGCGTTAGCAATCATCACCCCTCATCCTCCTCCTCACGCCCAACCAACTCCAGCGCGCGCGCCTTCATCTGGTGCAACTGACACCAGTGCAGCAAAGCCTCCTCCCGCCCGTGGGTGATCCAGGTTTCGGCCGGGCGCAGTTCGCGGATTGTGTCGGTCAGTTCGGTCCAATCGCAATGGTCGGAGATGATCAGCGGCAGTTCGACATTCTTTTGCACCGCACGCTGCCGCACGCGCATCCATCCGGAAGCGACGGCGGTGATCGGGTCGGGCAATCTGCGGCTCCAGCGATCGTTCAATGCCGATGGCGGAGCAAGAACGATTGCGCCTTTTAGCGCCTCCTTGGGTAGCCCGGCAACATGCTCCAGGCTGCCGAGCTCGACACCATGTTCCATGTAGAGATCGCACATCCGCGTAAGTGCACCATGCAGATAGATGGTGTCGCCATATCCCGCTGCGCGCAGTTCCGCGATCACCCGCTGCGCTTTTCCCAAGGCATAAGCGCCCACCAGCACGCAGCGATCGGGATTAGCGGCCCGCGCCTCAAGCAGCTTGGCTATTTCCTCTTCGATAGGCGGATGCACAAACACCGGCAGCCCGAAGGTCGCCTCCGTCACCAGAACATCGCAGGGTACAGGCTCGAACGGCAGGCAGGTAGGATCGGCGCGGCGCTTATAGTCTCCGGTCACAACCACGCGTTCGCCATTTCGTTCGAGCAATATCTGCGCGGAACCCAGCACATGCCCCGCCGGATGCCAGCTGGCCTTTATGCCGCCCCCGATATCGATCGGCTCGTTAAGCGCAACGCCCACACTACCCTCAGCCACGCCATAGCGCAGTTCCATGATCGCAAGCGTTTCGCGCGTTGCCAGCACATGGCCATGCCCGCCGCGAGCATGATCGGCATGGCCGTGCGTTACCAAGGCCTTGGCTACCTCATGCGAAGGATCGATCCAGCAATCGGCGGTTGGCAGGTAAATGCCTGTGGGTTGAGGAGATAGCCAGTCGATCATGCTGAATAGATAGGGAGAATGTGTCCGATTGCCATTGGTTCCGCAAAACCCCTTGTGTGATAAAAATGCAACATTACATCGTTGCGCGAAGCTTCCTACATCGTCTGCAGGGAAGCGCTGACTTTTGAGGGACTAAGATCAGATATGAATCTCGAAAAATTTACCGACCGGGCAAAAGCCTTCCTGCAATCGGCGCAGACCGTTGCCATTCGCATGAACCATCAGCGGATTTCGTCCGAACATCTCTTGAAAGCGCTGCTCGAGGATGAACAGGGTATGGCATCCGGCCTGATCAAGGCGGCAGGCGGCGATGCAGCAACCGCCTTGCGCGAAACGGACGCAGCGCTTGCGAAAATTCCAGCAGTGTCAGGCGGCGGTGCACAGCAAACGCCAGGACTGGATAATGATGCCGTGCGCGTGCTCGATACCGCCGAGCAAGTCGCGCAAAAGGCAGGCGATAGCTATGTGACGGTCGAACGCATGCTGCTGGCGCTGGCGCTTGGTACGACGACCGCAGCGGGGAAGGCTTTGGCTGCCGCAGGTGTTAAGGCCGAGGCTCTGAACGCCGCAATCAACGAATTGCGCGGCGGGCGCACCGCCGATACGCAAAGTGCCGAGGATCGCTATGATGCGCTCAAAAAATTCGCGCGCGATTTGACCGAAGTTGCCCGGTCCGGCAAGCTCGATCCGGTTATCGGCCGCGATGAGGAAATCCGCCGCACGATCCAGATTCTGGCCCGCCGCACCAAGAACAACCCCGTGCTAATCGGTGAGGCAGGCGTGGGCAAAACCGCAATCGCGGAAGGCCTAGCGATCCGTATCGCCAATGGCGACGTTCCCGACAGCCTGAAGGATCGCAAGCTCCTCTCGCTCGATATGGGCGCGCTGATCGCGGGCGCGAAATATCGCGGCGAATTCGAGGAGCGGCTGAAAGGCGTGCTCGATGAGGTCAAACAGGCCGAGGGCGATATCATCCTGTTTATCGATGAGATGCACACGCTGGTGGGTGCTGGCAAGGGCGAAGGCGCGATGGATGCGTCCAATTTGCTGAAGCCTGCGCTGGCAAGAGGTGAATTGCATTGCATCGGCGCAACGACGCTCGACGAATATCAAAAGCATGTCGAAAAAGACCCGGCGCTGCAACGTCGTTTTCAACCGGTATTTGTTGGCGAACCCACGGTCGAGGATACAATCTCGATCCTGCGCGGTTTGAAAGAGAAATATGAGCTGCACCACGGCGTACGGATTACCGATAGCGCACTGGTTAGCGCTGCAACATTATCGCACCGCTATATCGCCGACCGCTTCCTGCCCGACAAGGCGATCGACCTGATGGACGAAGCCGCCTCACGCTTGCGCATGGAGGTGGAATCGAAACCAGAAGATATCGAAAATCTCGATCGCCGGATCATTCAGTTGAAGATCGAACGCGAGGCATTGTCAAAGGAAAGCGATGCAGCCTCCAAAGACCGTCTCGCCACACTCGAGGCCGATCTAGCCAATCTGGAGCAGCAATCTTCCGAATTGACCTCTCGCTGGCTGGCCGAAAAGGAAAAGATTTCGGCAGAGTCGAAAATCAAGGAAGCGCTCGATGCTGCCCGGATCGAGCTGGAACAGGCGCAGCGTTCGGGCGATCTCGCCAAGGCGGGTGAGCTGCAATATGGTACGATTCCGGGCCTTGAAAAGCAGCTCGCCGATGCGGTTGCCGCTGCTGGCAACGCTATGTTGCGTGAGGAAGTGACCGCCGAGGATATTGCCTCGGTTGTCAGCCGCTGGACCGGCATTCCTGTCGACAAGATGCTGGAAGGCGAGCGCGAAAAGCTCCTGAAGATGGAAGAATGGCTGGGCGCGCGGGTGATCGGCCAGAAGGATGCTGTGACAGCAGTATCGAAAGCGGTGCGCCGTTCGCGGGCCGGTTTGCAAGACCCCAACCGTCCGTTGGGCAGCTTCCTCTTCCTCGGTCCCACGGGGGTGGGCAAGACCGAATTGACGAAAGCGCTGGCGGCGTTCCTGTTCGATGATGACAGCGCGATGGTGCGCATCGACATGAGCGAGTTCATGGAAAAACACAGCGTCGCCCGCCTGATCGGCGCGCCTCCGGGTTATGTCGGTTATGAGGAAGGCGGCGTTTTGACCGAAGCGGTGCGCCGTCGCCCCTATCAGGTCGTGCTGTTCGACGAGGTCGAAAAGGCGCATGGCGATGTCTTTAACGTACTGCTACAGGTGCTCGACGACGGTCGCCTGACCGATGGCCAGGGCCGCGCGGTCGATTTTTCGAACACGCTGATCATCCTCACCAGCAATCTGGGCAGCCAATATCTGGCCGCCCTGGGCGATGACGAGGATGTCGAGAAAGCCGAACCCCAAGTAATGGAAGTCGTCCGTGCCCATTTTCGCCCCGAATTCCTCAACCGCCTGGACGAAGTGATCCTGTTCCACCGCCTGGCCGCCCAGCATATGGCCCCTATAGTCGACATTCAGGTCGGCCGGGTACAGAGACTGCTGAAGGACCGCAAGATTACGATAGAGCTGTCAGAAGGTGCAAAGGCCTGGCTGGGCCGGGTAGGCTACGATCCCGTCTATGGCGCAAGACCCCTGAAACGCGCGATCCAGCGTTATCTGCAGGATGAACTGGCGGATATGCTACTGAAAGGCGAAGTGCCGGATGGATCGAGAGTGACGGTTGAGGAGGGGGATGGGAAGTTGAAATTTGATATTTCCTAATCACCGTGTTGGCACGCGCATATCGAACGCAACAGTAAGTCGTTCGCCATCGTCAAATGGTACGGTTCCATGCCACATCGTCGAAGGGAAAAGTACCAGTCTTCCCGGCTTAGGCTCAATGGCGCAGTAGGGTAGAAGGCCCGTCTGCAGGTCGGGCGGCGGTGCACCCAACTGTAGCCATCCGGCTTGCATTGTTCCAGCTGCCTCAGGAATTGCAACATAAAAGGCAGAACTGATCCAGCCCAACGGGTGGGTATGAACGACATGGAAGCCTTGCGCCATCAACCGCACCGACCATGCACCCTCAAAATGCAAGCCTTTGCGCACTGTTCCAAGAAAAGGATGATCTTCATGAAAAGGCGGTAGCCAAGCAACATATTCACGTACAGCATCGAGGATAAGGGCCTTCAACGCTTGCAATTCAGGTTCCAGCCGCAGAAAAAGGTGCCCCTGTGTCTGTGTGCCCCCGCGCAGGGATTGTTCGGGCGGATGATGCCGCATTCGATGCAAACCGCGCAGCAATAGAGTCAGATCGCTCAATTGCTCCGAGTTTATATTCAAATCGAAAACGCGGATAAAAGGCGGTTCTCCATCAAGCCAGCCCGCCTTTGCATTATGCGTCAATCGCCAGATTATAGACATATAGGGCCAGAAACTGCTGGCGGCGGGTGTTTTCAGCCAAGTCTGAGTCAAAGCGTCCGCATGGTCGAACCGCTTAATGGACAAGCTATGTCGAATATGAGCGATGGCAATGCTCGGGTCGTTTAGCATCTTTAATTTAGAAAATAGTCGCTCCGCTCGATCATGGTCGCCCGTTTCAGTCGCAATATGTGCTTCGGCAGCATCGAACTCTATATGATCGCCAATGTGGGCGCGGGCGTCGGCTATGATGCGTTCTGCATGCGTCCACTGTCCGGATCGGGCTGCGACCCGATACCAGCCCATGCGAAGCGCCTTATCGGCAGGAAAAGCGTCAACTACCTTGGCATAGCTACACGCAAAACTCTCTCGGTCACCCATCATCCAGCGGGTGGTTGCCAGCCAATCATGCCCGCGCAACCAGCCCGGATTGCGGGCTATCAGCTCTTCAATCAGCGCTTCGCCGATTTCGATCCGTCCTTCCTGAACCAAAGCAGCTGCGGTTGATAAAGCCAATTCGCCATCTTGTGGTGCAACGTTTCGAATTTGCTGAAAAAGCGCAGCTGCGGGTTTTCCAGTGTCATAAGCGATTTGGGCTTTGCCTAGTGCGATGCGTGCATCCTGTGGCGCAAGCGTAGCTGCTTTTTCAAAGGCGGTAACAGCTTTCTCCATTACCTGTTCTTCACGCCAGGCAAGACCTAAAAGCTGCCAGATTTTGGCGTTACCGGGTACGCGATCAGCAAGCGGTTCGAGCAGCGCCAGAGTTAGGTCGGCCCGCCGCCCGGCATTGGCATCGATAGCGAAATCGGTGGCTGCATCAATATCCGTGATGCACAGGCTGACAGCGGAAGACAGTCTTTGCTGCAATATCTTATATTGCTGTTCAAGCGAAGCCATCGTCAAAGTCCGTGCAATTGCCCCCCCGCCTCGATCACGGCTTTGATCCCGGCCCGCTCGGTTGCATCGAGCATGGGGTGCCAGATATCGCAGATCATCACGACGCGGAGCTCGCCCGAGGGGTTCATAGCTTCATGTTCAATGGTGTCATCGAACACCCAAGCCTTGCCACGCTCCCATAAACGGGTTTCCTTACCGATCCGGAACCAGCAGCCTTCCGGGACGATGATTGGCAGATGGCACACCAACCTGGCGTTTGAAATGCCGGTATGGGGCGGAATATGCGCACCGGGGGCCAGCAGTGAGAACATCGCATTGGGCCCCGCACCGTATATGTCGGGTTGCGGCAGGGTTGCGAGCAACTTCATCAATTGCGGACAATGGCGCGCATTAGCCTCAATCGTCCGGCCGTTCTGCAACAAGTGGATCGCCGTCCAATCGGCATTGTTGTTAAGTATGGACCATTGTTCGAGAGGGACGCCCGCTGGATAGTTGATATAGGGAACCAGCTGCGCCGCCTCGGCATCGACAACTCTTTCGAATTCGTCTTGGATGATATTGCTCGCTGCTTCCAGATCGGTAAGCCAGCCGAACAGACAATCATCATAATAGCCTATGCTGCCAAGGCCGGGGTAGCAATAATGCGTTGGCCCCTCCCGCTCGAACGGCTCCATGCGGAGCGCAGAGGCAATGAAACGCTCAAACTTTTGAGACATCGGCGTTACTGCCGATACCTTATTGCAGAGATTTTGAAACTGTCGTTGTTGCCAGTCGCGATACCGTTGTCTGGCAATATCGATCGCTGGTTTCATCTGCGGCGGATAAGTGCCGGGCAATTGTGCAAGCGCACGACCATAGCCATCGCCCGCCTCATCGAAACGTTCGAGTGCATGAAGCTGCATTGCACGCATCAGGAGGGCGGTAAAATCCATCGGCTGGATCGCAAGCGCGCCATTTGCCGCGTCGAGGGAAGCTGGTGCATCGCCCATCGCATTGGCCATCGCCGCCAGCTTCATCCATGCGGCAAAATTATCCGGTCTTTGCCGTGTAACCTCGACAAGCAGCGCTCGCGCGGTTGAAAAGTCGCGCGCAGCCGCCATGCTGTCGGCCTGACGTTCGAGATCGGCGCTGGTCATATTTTAACTGCTAGAATCATTCGACCTAAAAGAAAAGCGGGCCCAAACAACAACGGCCCAAACAAGAACGGCAGGGCATTGCTGCCCCGCCGCCTTTTTTTACGTCTTTTCAGCTACGGCTTAGAAATCGGCGGTCAGGCCAACGAAGACATAGCGACCGAGGTGGTCATAGGTACCCGGGAACACGTTACCGTTACCAAAGCCGCCGAGTGAAGCCTGGCTGACAAGCGGCGGATCGTTGTCGAGGATGTTGTTGACACCCAGACGGAAACCGATCGTGTCCTTCAACGGAACCGAGAAGAGCAAGTCGAAATAGTTTTCAGCCTTTAGCACTTCATCAACCACTGGCCCCGAACCCGGTGCATTCAGATCGGGATCGCTACTGGTGAAGTCAGCTTTCGCCTTACCAACATAGCGCCATGAAAATGTTACGGCGAAATCGTTAGCAGTGCTGAACTTCAAATCGGCTACATGTTTCCAAGTTGGTTGTGGATTACCGCAGGTAAGACCATAGAAACCGGCGCAATCATATTTAAAGCCGCCCGTAATTGGTTGGGCAACGAAATCTTTGACATAGTTGCCAACAAGCGACAGCCGGATCGTGTTTTCACCAATTGGGAAGCGAGCATCAGCATTGACGTCTACACCAGTGGTAGCAATTGAACCGGTGTTAGTAGTACGATCGTCAACAAAACCCGATTCATCAAGCCACAATGAGCCCACAGCGCCCGGACGGGTCGAACGGTTGATTTTTGAGCAGAAGAATGGATCAGCAGTTGCAATACACTGATTCAGAATCACCTGCGCACCAATGGTGCCGATAGCATTCTTTACTTTGATGTCGTAATAATCAACCGACAATGAAATATTGCGGGTCGGCGTGAATACGAAACCGGCAGTCCAAGAATCAGCCTTTTCTGGCGTCAGCCCTAAATTACCACCAAAGAAACCATTATACTGCTGCGCCGTATTTGGTAGCAATGTACCATAAAGCGCAGGAGCAAGGCCGGTCAGCTGGCACTGAGCTACCGTTGCCGTCGGGGCAGCGCCAACGCATGGATCGGTGCCTGCAAACAAGCCGATTGATGAGTTAGAGAAAAGCTCGCCTATGTTAGGTGAACGAACAGCGCGGTTGATCGAACCACGGATTTTAAGTTCGTCGACCGGACTCCAGTTTGCGCCGATCTTCCATGTATTTTCACTGTTTGAGCCACCACCGCCACGAACGGAGTAGCTCGAATTACGGAAGCCAAGGTCAAGCGAAAGGTTCTGGAAGAAGGTCGCATCCTGAACGATCGGCACCGAGACTTCAGCAAAAAGATCGCGAACCGAATAGGCGCCATCGATCGGAAGAGTCGGACCGCCTTGACCAGCACCATCGCCATTGATGAACGCTTGATCGGGCTGAGTTGCAAGCTCTTCCTTACGCCATTCGGCACCCAAAGCTATTGCTATATTGTCTTCAGCCCATGGCATCGCAAAACCAAAGTCACCAGTCAGAGTACCGTTAACAATTGTTTCCTTAGTCGTGCCGGTTTGAACCAGTGGAATACCGATAAAATCGGCTTGCGCTGAACTAATGCCGCCAGTCTGGAACGGGTTGTAGGGAACGCAAGCTGCATTGCCGCTGGTGCAAACTGGTGCAGCAACTGTACCTGTGGCAAGCAATGCTTCGTTGATCTTCGCGTTAGAGACGTCATTACGATAAGTGTTGGCAGCCTTTAACTTACCAAACTGCGCATAGACATCATATGACCAGCTGTCAGAGATTTCACCGCGCATACCAGTCATTACGCGGAATTGGTTGAACCCAATATCGTTGAAGCGGGGGCCGCCCTCAACGTTACGCTTACCAAGCAAGAAAGTAGCATTGGTTGCAGTGCCAAGGTTCGCACCGCAGATCGCTTGACCTACAGTAACATTGCCACCGCCAGCATTGATGAAAGGATTATTGCAGTTGATTGTACGTACACCGAAAAACGCACCAGAAGGAGCAATCTGTGCCTTCGTGCTATAATCCATGAACATTACATCCAGATAAGGATTGAAATGTTCATTGATTTCATAATCTGCAAATACGCCCGCAGTATAACGGGTTGAAGGACGGCGATAATAGTTGAGCGGAGCGAAGTTATAGGCATCGCGAAGTCCAACATAAGGGATCAAACTATTGGTTCCAGTCAAAGTGTAGCTGCCTGCAGCCGGAAGACCGGCCAGCGCCGTATTTGCTGCTGAAAACCCACCAAAACGTGTTGCTGCCGGAGTACCCGAACCGCCGCAAGCGAAATCGGTTACAGTACCAGTGGCAAGACCGCTGGGATTGAGCGTACAAACCGAATAGTCATATTTGTCTTGCGTGATCGCAGTTTCACTGCGCAGTCCGGCATAAGCGACGATGTTCCCACGATCGTCGGCAAGGCTCGAACCGATAGCGATGCTTACATCATAGGCACCACCATTGATCGTCGAGCCACGCGGCGCCGAGAATCGCTGATTAACGATATCGCGGATCTGATTATTGTTGTTGTGCTGATAGAAGCTGTACTGGCCGTCAAGACGCACGCCCTGGAATTCGCGGTTCATCTTAAAGTTGACGACGCCTGCGACGGCATCCGCACCATAAGTCGACGAAGCGCCGCCGGTGAGCAATTCCACCTGGGAAATCAGCGCCGAAGGGATGAAGTTGAGGTCGGCAGCAGCGCCACCGCCAATGCCGCCTGGCATCAGACGGCGACCGTCGACCAGAACCAGCGAACGGCTGGTGCCAAGGCCGCGAAGCGAAACGGTAGCCGTACCGTCGGCACCGTTCGAAACGCCAGAGCTTTGGGTTGCCAGAACCTGCGGCAGCTTGTTCAGAAGATCTTCGACCTTGGTTGCGCCTTCATCCTTGAAGTCATCGCCACCGACAACGGTAACCGGCGCAGCCGAATCCTCGTTGGGACGCTTGATGAGCGAGCCTGTAACCACGATCGGCGTGTTTTCGGCTTCTTCCTCAGCCGCATCCTGTGCAAATGAAGGCGTCGAAACCAGCGCCAAGCCGAGCGCGAGCGGCGCGGCGGTATATTTGAATTTGCTAATACGTGTGATTTTCACGTTCCCAGCCCCTATCAATAAGAGGCGACAGACAGCGCCGCATGGGCAGCCTGAAAGCGCCTGATTTTGCCTCTCTGTACTTGATAATCCACGCCAGTCAGCAAGACTGCATGGATGCTCCCCGTCCAGATTGGCATGACAACTGGCGAATTTCAGCGGTAGGAGCAAAGCTTTTACACATTTCGGCTGCGGTTTTTTCGGGATTGTCACCATTTTGCAACAGTGAAGCATTTGACCCGATGCAGCGAATCGCTTTAGGTGCGGACGACTGTCCGATGTCATGCGGGCAAACATCTAGGGGAGTATTCGATGCTTCGAAATCGGCGCTTGGCGGCAGCGATCGCAATAACTGTCGTAACAACTGCCGCATTGATTGCGCAAGACGAGAAGGATGTCGCCCTTGATCGCCCCAAGCTGTTCGACGATGTCGTTGCCTGCAAAGCGATTGCGGACCCCGATAATCGGCTAGCCTGTTATGATGAAAAGGTAAGTGCGCTTGATGAAGCGGCCAAGAAACAGGACATCATTCTAACGGACCGGGCTGCCGTAAAAGAGGCTAAACGTGGATTGTTCGGTTTCGATATTCCGAAGATCCGGATTTTTGGCGGTGGCGAGGATGTGAATGAGATTGAGGTACCGGTCAAATCGGTCAGTGCCAACCGCGCCGGTATTCTTTCAATCACCCTCGATGACGGTGCGCGCTGGCAGCAGGTCGACACCAAAATATTGAACAACGAGCCCCGGCCTGGCGCTATAGCCCGGATCCGCAAGGCATCGATGGGTAGCTATCTGGTCAATTTCAACGGAGGTCCGGCGATCAGAATGAAGCGCGTGAACTGACATTATTTCTTTTTTGCCACGGGCACCCTCGGCACCAGTCTCAGCGGATCGACGCGCGCATCCTTCCAGCGCAAGCCCCAATGCAGATGCGCGCCTTCCGCCCTGCCGGTGGCACCTACCTTGCCTATGACCTGACCTTGCCTTACCGCCTGCCCCGTTTCAACCAGCAATTGGGAACAGTGCAAAAAGGCACTGTTCAAACCGTTGCCGTGATCGATAATCAGCAAATGCCCTTCCAGCGTGAAAGGAGCGTTTTTTGCCGCCAGTACGACCACACCATCGGCCGGTGCGACGAAGGGCGTACCGGTAGCAGCGGCTATATCAAGGCCACCATGCGGACTGCCCGGCTTCCCCTGATAAAAACGTTGACGCCCAAATAGACCTGAAATGCGTCCGCCAGGCAGTGTCCAATATTGCAGCGGCCAGACCATATCTTGCCGCCAACCTTTAGCGCCGGTCATCTTTGCACGCGCTGCTTCAATCTGTTCGAGTTCCGCCGGGCGCCTGGCGGCAAGCTCGGCTGCACTTTTGGCACCGCCCGTAGGGGGGGCGTTAACGTAGGATAGCGCCCATTTGAAAGGGGTCACCGGCACAGACTGCTCAACAATCCGGCCATCACGCAGTTTTGCGATCAAATTGCTCGAAGGGCCTGCGTCGCGATCGAAACCGATCACAAAAAATCCGTCGTTTTCGACCCGAACTTCCCGCCCGTCCAGATGAAGCGAAACCGTTCCATCGGGTACCTGCCCGATAACAAGTGCGCCTTGCGAGGCCGGTTGCGAAAGCCGGAAAGCGTTGCGTGCTGCCGACACGGTGGATTTATCGGCGGCTATGGCCGTGAATGTTTCCGGAAAATGCGCGGTCCCGCCGATAACCGCGCAAAGGCAGAAGCCTATTGCGAAAATGCGCAGCAATGCCATCCGGTCTTATCGCCTTTGAAGCGCCGCGCGTGTCGAGACTTCGGCTGAGGCATAGGGTTCTTGTAGTGCAACGCTCCAGTATCGCAGCTCATCGAGCGGGATCTCGGCGCTGGTAATGGCACACAGCACATGGTCCCCACTTGAAAGCATACGAAAGCCATTCGCCATATAATGCAATTTTGCGATTCTGCCGCGATTCATCATCAACATGACTTCTTTATGGAACATGCATTCCTGGACGGCAATGCTTTGCAGGCGGCAAATTCCATCCCCAGGATAATTCTTAACTATATTTATGTGGCGATTAGGTTGGCAATTGCGCTATTTTACGATCGTGGGCGAAAAACAGGGTGAGCGAGTCGCAAAATTGAGCGCTGCGCAGGTAGAAACCTTGCGGCATGTCTTCGCGCATCGCAGTTCCAAGGAAATCGGGCGGATCATGAGCATATCTCCGCACACCGTCGATGAGCGTATCCGCCGTGCCATCAGGATATTAGGTGTAACTTCACGAATTGAGGCAGCACGGCTGGTTTCTGCCGAGATCGAGGCTAATCCGCTACCCTATCAATCATTGATATATCAACCCCCGCAGCTTGGCATGTCCGAACCCTTAATCGAAACGCCCCCTGTTCCGGCAGGAATAAGTGCAAGCGGATTCCTTTCGATCGGGCTGCCTTTTCCAACCCGGGCCAAGCCAACGAATATTCATGGCTTGCGGGAGCGGATATTATGGCCGGTACTGATTGCATTCGGAACCATCATGACATTTGCAGCCCTGTACACCGTTTTGCTTGGTCTGGGAGAAATGCTCTCCTGAACGGAGCAGTAAATAATAAAATCCGTCCAAATCTGCAGGACGGGCTTGGACTAAGGGGACATAAGATGTTGAAAGAACGCGTTAACGCAGCGCAGAAAATTGCCACAGATTTGCATGCAGCCGAAAATGCGATCGACGATGCTATCGTTAAGATCGCCAAGCTTGCCGGTACATTGCCCACCGCACGTATAGAAACCCGAATGTCGGCTATCGTCGGGCAAGATGCCGTTGCCAAGGTAACCGAAGCGGTTGCCGCTGCTGGTCAGGTGCGCCAGATGCTGACCGATGCGCATTACGCGCTTTCAAATACGCAGAAACAAGTCGGGCTCGGTGCCCGGATGTTTGGGGCAGGTATGGATAAACCGAAACTTCATGCCAATGCGATTAAACCGACCAACCAAAATGATGCAGATGAAATCGTCGCCGAGGCAATTGCAATAGGTTCATTCGGTCGCTGAATTTCGATAATAGGCAAGCTGAAGATATGGATGTGAACCATAAGCTCATTTACTACTTCATGCTTTCCTTAACCGTAGCCCTTGCCTTTCGTTTTGGTGCACGAAGTGAAAGGCAGGGCGCAGTAATCGCGATGGTCGGTTCGATCGCATCTACTTTCATCACCAGACAGGATCGGTGGGATAGCCTGGATTTGCGGTTGCTAACCATCGACCTGATGGTTCTGGCAGGCTTTTGGTGGCTTTCGCTGAAAAGCGATCGTTACTGGCCTTATTGGCTGACCGGCTGGCAGCTCGTTGCCGTAATCCTGCATATACAACGCGGATTGTTCGAAGATATTCTGCCGGCACCTTATGCCCTGCTCAGCATGTATCTGGCCTATCCGATGCTCGCAGTGATCCTTGTCGCATCGATCCGATCGCCGCAAAACGGCATGCGCACAGCCGCGTAAAACAGGAGTATCATCAATGAAAAGAACAGCTTGCCGCTTTTGCGGTACGGCATGGCTATGTCCGCGATCTGCGATCCATGAACGAATTTAAGGGTCGGGCGCTCATTTATCCAATATTGCTCATTGGCATTTGGATTGGCGGACGCATTACATATTTGGGCGGGACGGAAAATCCATCGGATCGAATTGCCCCGATGGAAACTGCGAGCCTACAAAACGCTGACGGAAAGAAGCCAATTGCACGAACCGCCGAGAAAATCGTTTGGTTTCCCAACGAACTGCGCTTAGGCGAACATCATCGTCCTCTGCTCCTGCAACAAAGGAGAAGATCTGCAGATAGTGGGCCGACATCACCTGAAATCATGCGCGCAATCCTGCAGGAACCAGCCAATATCTCCGGTTTCCTATCAGTGTCGACAAGAATGTCGGAAAGCGACCGGCCGGAGGACGATACACCACAAAACAACGATCAATCCATGCTGATGCGACAATCAGCCAAGCACCGGATGGCCCTTTCTGTCTATGGTTACAGTTTTTGGCGTTTAAGCAATGGTGGGCAAAAAATTTCTGCGCCGACCGGCCAATATGGCGGCAGCCAAACCGCGGTCATCGTTGGATATGATTTAAAAGGGAAGCCCGGTCGTGGCGCCGCCATTGTCGGTCGGATCGCAGCGACACCTAACTATGGCGCGAAAGAGATCGCACTTGGACTACGCTTGCAAAAACCGGCAGCCTTGCCCTTATCCATAACTGCGGAACGCCGCATCCGTTCGGATGGAAAGGACGATTGGGCAGCTTATGCGGCAGGCGGCATCGACACGGTTCGGCTTCCTGCCCGTTTCTCATTGAACGCTTATGCTCAGGCCGGCTGGTCGACCGGCAAGGATGGCGGGGGGTTTTTCGATGCACAGGCACGAGCCCTGCGCCCCGCTTTTTCGATTGGCAGTATTCCGGTACGTATTGGCGCAGGATTATGGGCCGGCGGCCAGAAAGATCTGCACCGGTTTGATATAGGTCCCACACTCGCAACGGAAATCGATACGGATCTGGCGAAATTCGACTTTAGACTGGATTGGCGACAGCGTGTAGCGGGCAATGCTGCGCCGAAAGACGGGCTTGCATTGACTGTTACTACAGGATTCTAATATCAAAATCCGAATAAAAAGGCGGCACGGGGCCGCCTTTTTATTGATTTAAGCGCTGAAAGATCAGAGCTTACTTGTGAGTTCCGGCACAATATTGAACAGGTCGCCAACAAGCCCGATATCCGCTACCTGAAAGATCGGCGCATCTTCATCCTTGTTGATGGCGATGATCGTTTTTGAGTCCTTCATTCCAGCCAGATGCTGGATGGCACCGGAGATGCCGACAGCGATATAAACCTCAGGCGCGACGATCTTACCAGTCTGGCCGACCTGATAGTCGTTGGGCACATAGCCGGCATCGACGGCGGCTCGGCTTGCGCCAACGGCGGCGCCCAGCTTGTCGGCGAGCGGGTAGATGGTCGATTCAAACGTCGGCCCGTCCTTCAGCGCGCGACCGCCGGAGACGATAATCTTGGCGCTTGTCAGTTCGGGACGTTCGAGCTTGACGATTTCCGCTCCCACGAAGCTCGAAAGACCGGCATCGCTGCCACCCGAAACGGCCTCAACGGCAGCATTGCCGCCTTCGGGTGCAGCCTTGGCAAAGGCGGTACCGCGCACGGTGATCACCTTCTTGGCGTCGGACGACTGCACGGTGGCAATCGCATTGCCCGCATAAATCGGCCGGGTGAAGGTGTCTTCACTTTCGACGCTCAGAATATCACTGATCTGCATTACGTCGAGCATGGCGGCCACGCGCGGCGCAATGTTCTTGCCATGCGCAGTCGCCGGGAAAAGGACGGCATTATAGCCAGCCATCAGGCCC
>JBOFLS010000118.1:0-4267 GCA_051657985.1 Sphingorhabdus sp.
AAGGATCGATGCCGATGATCAACCGCACAAATCGGCGGGTTTCAACACCGGCGTACCGTCGCCTGCAGGGGCGGGACTGATGCTGCTGCCATTGACTATATGGCTTGAAACCAATGCCGAATGGGCACGCGACTACCGCCTGATTGGGCCTTGGGTCCTGCTGATCGCGGTGCTCATGATTTCGAATGTCGCAACCTTTAGCTGGAGCTCGATCCGTATCCGCCGCGCCTTCCGCTTCATGGCGCTGGCGGCCGTTGGGCTTTATGCCGCAGCGTTGATTGCCGCACCATGGGTGGCGTTGATCGTGGTAAGCCTGGTCTATGCCGGGCTGATCCCGCTTAGCGTCATGAGCTATGCCAGAGTGAAGAAAATGCGCCGCGCAGCAGCGCAAAGCGCTTGACGCTAATCCTGCCTGGTCTATGTTCCGCCTTCGTTCCGCACGAAGGATTATGATTTGGAATCGCTTATTGTCGTTGCAGTGGTGATTATTGCCTTGCTGGCGGGCTTGGGTCTTGGCTGGCTGATGGGGGGCAAGATGGCGCAAGCAGGGGCGGAGACGACGGTGCAGCTGCGTGCCATGCTCGACGAGGTTGTCGGCGAACGCGATCGAGCCAAGGACCGGCTGGCGCGGCTGGAAGCTTCCACACAAGAGCGCGAGCGGGGGTTTGACGAACAAGTGCGCGCGCTTTCGGAAGCGAAGGAAATGCTGTCGGCGCAATTTGGCGAGATCAGCGCGAAACTTTTGGGTGAGGCGCAGCAGGCGTTTCTGCAACGTGCCGACGAACGTTTCCATCAAGCGGGCGAAAAGAATGAGGAACGGCTAAAGCAATTGCTTGCACCTGTGGGCGAGCGGCTGAAGGCCTATGAAGAGCAGGTCGGGCGGATCGAGAAAGACCGGACCGAGGCCTATGGCGCGCTAACCGGTTTGATCGAACAGATGCGGGCAGGGCAGGAGCGGGTTCAGTCCGAAGCGGCGCGGCTGGTCAATAGCTTGCGCAACGCGCCGAAGGCACGGGGTCGCTGGGGCGAGCAGCAGTTGAAGAATGTCCTCGAAAGCTGCGGACTTACCGAACATGTCGATTTCGTTACCGAATTCAGCGTTACGGTCGAGGATGGCCGCCTGCGTCCCGATGCGATCATCCGGGTGCCCGGCGGACGCAGCCTGGTAATCGATGCCAAGGTGTCGTTGAACGACTATCAGGATGGGTTCAATGCCGATGACGACGATGCGCGCAGCATGGCCATGACCCGGCATACCGTTTCGATGAAGACGCATATCGATGGCCTGTCGCGAAAAGCCTATTGGGATCAGTTCGACGATGCGCCCGATTATGTGATCATGTTCGTGCCGGGCGAGCATTTCCTGGCCGCTGCGCTGGAGCATGAACCCGGGCTGTGGGACGTGGCCTTTGAAAAACGCGTGCTTTTGGCAACCCCGACCAACCTCGTCGCGATTGCCCGCACCGTCGCCAGCGTCTGGCGGCAGGAGGGCCTGGCACGCGAGGCAAAGCAAATCGGTGCCTTGGGCAAGGAAATGTACGACCGGATCGCGGTTGCCGCCGGGCATCTGAAATCGGTCGGCACCGGCCTCACCAGCGCGGTCAACAATTACAACAAGTTCGTCGGCAGTTTCGAACGCAATGTGGTTTCGACCGGGCGCAAATTTGCCGAATTGAATATCGAAACTGGAAAACGCGAAGTGGAAGATGTGCCCTTGGTCGAGGCGGTGCCACGCTATTCGGCCGAGATCGAGCAGGGGCTGATCGACGAAAGCGCCAAACTACCGAACAAGGCGGCGAATGAAGGTCTGAAATAGGAACCCGACTGAATGGCAGAAGCGTAGATCCACTCTCTACATACACCATTTAAGCCGTTCGCTTTATTTATATAGGCTAACACAAATAGCAGATAAAGGCTATGTCCAGCCTCTAAACGTTAAGTCTGCCAATGCCCGCCCTTAAGCTTTGGATTGAAGGACAAGCCTCGAAAAGTTTTTGGACGTTGAAGCATCGAGGCTGGCTGGCTTGATAGCAGACGATTTGTATTGGTCTTCCAAAGTTGCAAAACTGAGAAAAACAAAAATGCCGGATCGCATTTTGAGAAAGGTGCGATCCGGCATTCAGGCCCTTATCGGGTCAGATAACCGCCGTTTATAAACAATGTTTGGCCGTTAACCCACGCAGCCTGCGGGCTTGCCAGAAAGGCCACGACCCCGGATATGTCGTCGATACGGCCAAGCCGTTTGGCGGGTGCCAGATTTGTGGCGAACTCCGTTGACTGCGGTGTTTCCATGCTATGGAAAAACGGCGTGTCAATCGGGCCTGGTGCCACCACATTGACGGTGATGCCTCTTGTTCCCAGTTCCCGGGCGGCCGCACGGGTCATTTCTTCGACTGGTGCTTTGGTACCGGCATAAGCGCTGTAATTTGGGGTAATTCCGGCAAGCAGCGATGTGCCGACGTTGATGATCCGTCCGCCATCGCGAATCCGCTTGGCGCCCTCGCGCATGCACAGATAGTTCAGCCTTGTATTGGAATTGATCATGCGTTCGATGTCATCATTGCTCAATTCGGCCAAAGGTTTTTTGACGATCGCGCCAGCATTGTTGACCAAGATATCGAGTCCGCCGAAACTGGATTGGCAGGCATCGAACAGACGGGTGACATTCGCCGCATTGCCAAGATCACCGTTGACCAGCTCAGCACGGCTGCCTGCCGCGCGGACCATGGCGGCGGTTTCTTCCGCCTGCGCGCGCGATGCCGGTTTGTGGTGGTGAACAATAACATCGGCACCAAGCTCTGCCAGAGCCACAGCAAAACCGCGCCCCATATTGGCGCGGGCACCAGTGACAATGGCTGCCTTTCCGGCAAGCGGCTTGGCAGCCGATGCCGCTCCGGCGTTGCGGGCTCCAGTCTGAGCACTTGCACTGCTACCAAAAGCGCCAGCGGCCGCAACCGCGCCGAGGCCAAGCCCAAGACTGGCCAGTGCTTTGCGGCGATCGACATCGGGCGATGAAGAGGGTGTCGTGGTATCGGTCATGTCAACTTCCTTTGCGGTTCGGCCGTAAAATTTAAGGCCTTTGGGAGAGGAAGCTGTGAAATAGGCAGGTTATATCATCGGTTATAGCCAGTATAAATTGATGACAATCATCGGCTAAACCGATAGATTGAAACTGTGATCGACGGCATAACTCTCGACCAGTTGCGGGTCTTTATCGCAGTGGTAGACACAGGCAGCTTCACCGCCGCCGGAAAGCGTCTTGCACGCACGCAATCGGCGATGAGCGAGGCAATTGCCAATCTCGAGGCCAGGTTTGCTATCGCCCTTTTTGATCGGAGCGCACAAAAGCCCGTGCTGACCGATGCCGGGCGCAGCCTGCTTGCCGATGCCCGCGCGGCATTGGCGACAATTGACCGATTGAAAGCGCGGGCACGTGGGCTGAACGCCGGATTGGAGGCCGAGCTACGTGTTGTCATCAGCGTGCTGGTACCCGTTGCCCGTCTGGTTCCCGTGCTGGTGGCATTCGAAGCGGAATATCCCACGGTATCGTTGCGCCTGAGCGTCGATGAAATCGGGGTGGCGATTGAACGGGTTATCGACGGAACCGCCGATATCGGCATGACGGGTGAACCGGGACTTGCGGGTATCAATCAGGAACAGATCGTTCGCTACGCCATCGGCGCGGTGGAGACCGTGGCAGTCGCAGCGCCCAGCCATCCGCTAGCCCAAAGCCGCACCTCCATCTCGGAGGAAGATTTGCGTGCGCATCGGCAGTTATTGCCAACAGCCAGAGGAGCGATGATGCATCGTCATGCATTAGGTCGAGACCAGTGGCGCGTCGCCGATCTGACGGCACGCCGCGAAATGCTGCGTGCCGGGCTAGGCTGGGGAACGATGCCCGGGCATGCGGTCGATGGCGACTTGCTAACCGGTCGGCTTGTTCGTCTGGAATTGCGATCCCGAAGCAGTGTTTCGCTCACCGAACCGCTGGTTGCCATTCACCGGCCCGATCGACCCTTGGGGCCTGCTGCGCAATGGCTGATCAACCGACTTGCTTCCGGACAATGGTAAGCGCACTTGCCCAAAAGTTATCAAACATCTGCATGGCAGCTTTTTAGGCAAAACCATCAAAAGCGGATGCGGTGGATGGCTCCCGCTCACGGCATCTAAGTGCCAAGATGGGTTGCTGTCATGCAAACCCGAGCAAAGGAGCCATCCGCCATGGAGATTAGCACAATCGGCCTCGATTTGGCCAAGAACATTTTTC
>JBOFLS010000119.1:0-7717 GCA_051657985.1 Sphingorhabdus sp.
CCGACACCCGGCGATAGCGTTTGCGAAGCCGCGCTAATATGGCATCCTCTATCGTATCCAGCGGGGCGAAATCGATATGCCCGCCCTCTGTGGCCTGGACATGATATTGCCCGCTGGTACGAAGCAGATGCGCGACGCCCAAACCGGTGCCGGGACCGATTATGCTGATCGTGCCGGTTTCGCCCAAAGGCGCAGCGGGCCCGCAAAGATGCGTGAAATGCTCTGGCCCCGCCTGTGCCACCGCATGGCCGACTGCCTCAAAATCATTGACCAGTGCGTAGGCATCGACCCGCAGCTTCTCCTTGATCAGCGCGGGACGGATAATCCACGGATTGTTGGTGAACTTGATCACCTCGGCATTGATCGGCCCCGCAATCGCGATCGCGACCGCCTGGGGGATCGGTTCGTCGATCATGGCGTCAAAGGCTTCCCATGCCGTCTGGAAAGAGGCATGTTCGGCGGTTTTCATGGTGATCGGTTCGCCAAGCGAGACGACCCTACCATCTGCCACTTCAGCCAGCGCAAAGCGGGCGTGGGTGCCGCCGATATCGATGGAGACGAGTTTCACAGCAGACCCTCCTCTCTCCCCTTGCGGGAGAGATAGACTTGGCTTGGCAGCTTGCTGCCTAGCAAGTCTTGTGAGGGGACTGTGCCGTTTGTTGGCGAGCCTGTGGCTCGCGCACCCTCACCAACTACGACTAGGCGCCGAAGCGCCAAGTCTTCGTATCCTCTCCCGTCAAGGGAGAGGAGTATATTTTGCGGGCAGGTCAAAGCCCCGCCTCCGCCAACATCGCCGAACCGCCCTTTTCCGCCTCATCGGCAAAATGGCGCATGATCGCAAACAATTCCCGCCCGGTGCCTGGTTCGAATGGGGGCTGTTTCGCGTCTTCGCGCTTAGCCCATTCGCTGGCATCGACCAACGCTTCCAAAACACCGCTATTGGCACAAACGCGAACGATATCGCCGTCGCGCAGCTTCGCGAGCGGCCCGCCCTTGGCCGCCTCCGGGCTGATATGGATGGCAGCCGGCACCTTGCCCGATGCGCCCGACATTCGGCCATCGGTGACGAGCGCAACCTTGAAGCCCTTGTCCTGAAGCACACCCAAAGGCGGGGTCAGCTTGTGGAGTTCGGGCATGCCATTTGCCGCAGGTCCCTGAAAGCGCACGACGACCACGACATCGCGTTCCAGTTCACCCGCCTTGAAGGCAGTCAGTACCTCATTCTGGTCGGCAAAGACGCGGGCGGGTGCCTCGATCGTCCAGCGGCTTTCCTCGACGGCGCTGGTCTTGATCGTGCCCCGTCCCAGATTGCCGTGTAGCAGGCGCATACCGCCATCGGGGCGGAACGGTTCAGCGACGCCGCGCAATATGCTGTCATCGCCCGTCTGCCTGGGAGCCGGTTCCCAAATCAGTGCATCGCCATCGATACGCGGCTCTTGCGCTCCGGTACTCAGGCCGCCGCTATAAATGGTCATGATGTCATTATGCGCCAAGCCAGCCTCGATCAGCTCACGGATCACGAACGGCATGCCCCCCGCCGCCGCGAAATAATTCACGTCGCCCGCGCCATTGGGATAAACCCGCGCGATCAGCGGTACGACCGAAGACAGTTCGTCCATATCCTGCCAGTCGATACTGATCCCGGCCGCGCGCGCGATTGCCGGGATGTGGAGCACATGGTTGGTCGATCCGCCAGTGGCGAGCAAGCCGACCACCGCATTCACAATTGCCTTTTCATCGACGCATTGACCAAAAGGTCGATAGTCGTCATTGGGTTGACCGTTTTTGGCCCAGCCAATCTCGGTAATCCGGTGCGTCGCTGCACGCGTTAGTTCCTGCCGCAGCTTGGTCCCCGGATTGCAGAAGCTGGAGCCGGGCATATGCAGCCCCATCATCTCCATCATCATCTGGTTCGAATTGGCGGTGCCGTAAAAGGTGCAAGTGCCCGCTCCATGATAGGACGCCGCTTCGGCTTCGAGCAGCTCCTCGCGTCCGACCTTCCCCTCGGCATATAACTGTCGGATGCGCTGCTTTTCCTTGTTGGCAAGGCCCGAAGGCATCGGTCCTGCCGGTATCAGGATCATCGGCAAATGGCCAAAACGCAAACCGCCGATTAGCAGACCGGGAACGATCTTGTCGCACAGGCCCAAAAGGAGCGCGCCTTCGAACATGCCGTGACTGAGGCCGACGGCTGCACCCATCGCAATGTTATCGCGGCTGAACAGCGACAGTTCCATCGACAGCTGCCCCTGCGTCACGCCGTCGCACATCGCGGGCACGCCGCCCGCGACCTGTGCCGTCGCGCCCTTCTCGCGCGCCCATAACTTGATTTGTTCAGGATAGCGGCCATAGGGCTGATGCGCCGACAGCATATCGTTATAGGCGGTGACGATCCCGATATTCATTGCGGTGCCACCACGGATGATGGGCTTATCATCCCCGCTCGCAGCAAAACCATGCGCCAGGTTGCCGCAGGAAAGCGCTGACCGGTTAACCCCGGCATCGCGCGCACGGGCGATCAGGTCGAGATAGGCGCTACGGCCCGGTTTCGACCGTTCGATGATGCGATTGGTGACTTTTTCGACGACCGGGTTCATCGATTCCTCCCTGGAACGGGGAGGGGGACCAGCCGGAGGCTGGTGGAGGGGCACGTCAGTAGTCGTGCGACCCCCACCGTCATCACATTCTGCGGGTGCCCCTCCACCATGTTTTGCATGGTCCCCCTCCCCCGTTGGGGGAGGAACTTCATTGCTTCACTCATGCCAACTCACTCCGTCGCGCTCGACCAGCGCAATTGCCGCATTGGGTCCCCATCCCCCTGCGCCATAGCTTTTCGGTTTCAGGCCGGTGTCGGCCCACAGCTTGCGGATCGCGTCAATCCAGGTCCACTGCGCCTCCACTTCGTCGCGGCGGACGAACAGGGTCTGGTCGCCCTCGATCAAATCGAGAAGCAACCGTTCATAGGCGATACGGCGACGCGAACCGGCAAAAGCGGTGGTCAGCGAAAGATCGAGTGGCACTTCGCGCAGCGTCACCCCGCCGCGATCGAGCCCCGGCTCTTTTGCCATCACCAGCAGGCGGACATATTCCTCGGGCTGCAAGCGGATAACCAGGGCATTGGCCTCCAGTCGCCCGCCGCGATGCTTGAAGATGTTATGCGGCACTGGCTTGAACTGAATCACGATCTCACTGCGCCGTTCGGCCAGCCTCTTGCCAGTGCGCAGATAGAAAGGCACGCCCTGCCAGCGCCAGTTATCGACATAGGCCTTAATTGCCACAAAGGTTTCGGTGTCGGAAGCTTTGCCAAGATCGGTATCATAGCTGACAACCGCCGCGCCTTTTACCGCGCCATCGCCGTATTGGCCGGTCACGACATCACCCTCCGCCACCGGACGCAGTGAACGCAACACCTTCACCTTTTCATCGCGGATCGCCGTGGAATTGAGATTGGCAGGTGGCTCCATAGCAATCAATGCCAACAATTGCAGCATATGGTTCTGCACCATATCGCGCAGTGCGCCGGTATCATCGTAGAACCCGGCGCGCCCTTCAAGACCGACTGTTTCGCTCACGGTAATCTGAACATGCTCTATGGCGTTCGCGTTCCACAATGGCTCGAACAGCATATTGGCGAAACGCAACGCCATCAGGTTCTGCACGGTTTCCTTGCCGAGATAATGGTCTATACGGAAGGTACGCTTTTCAGGAAACACCGTGTTTACTGCATCGTTGATCGAGCGGCTGGAGGCGAGGTCGTTGCCCAGCGGCTTTTCGAGCCCGATGCGGACATTTTCGCCGGCAAGCCCCGCGCCGTGTAGCCCCTTGATCGTCGGTTCAAACAGAAAGGGTGCCGTTGACAGGAAAATCGAAAGTCCACCCGAAATATCGCCGATCTTTTCGGCAAGCGCCGCAAATCCTTCAGGCTTGGAGGCATCGAGCGGCTGGTAGTGCAGCCGCGTCAGAAACGCGTCGATCTTGCCTTCATCCTTGCGGTCGTCGGGCAGGAATTCGCGCAAGGCTTCCTTGGCAAAGGCACGAAAGCTTTCATCGCTATGCTCGCTGCGGGCGGTGCCGAAGATGCGCAGATTGGACGCAATCAGCTCGTCTGCGTGCAAAGCATAGAGCGAGGGCAGCAGCATACGCCGCGCCAGATCGCCGGTCGCACCGAACAGCAGCAGGGTTTCGCTATACTGGCTCATTATATTTTTCCTAAAAAAGCTTCCGCTTTCGACAACGATATAGCAGCGATGTCAAACAGCTAAGAGAGGATGGGCGGGTTTATTCGTATGTCGCGATGAAGTGGCGAAAACCGCCTCATATCTTTCCTTTCAAATCCGTTCGTGTCGAGCGAAGACGAGATACAGTGAGTTTGCGCGCGATTGATTGGCCTCTCGTCTTCGCTCGATGCGAACGGATTAGGATAGCGAAGATAGGATGATCCCACGCTGCCCCTCCATCCCCATCGAAACAAGGATCGGATCGGCCGCCTGCCGCGCCTGGAAATCCGCTTTGCCCTTTAAACCGCGCCAGCCGCAGGCGATCAGAGCCTGTGCAACCGGCGCGCCCAATGTGGTTCCGGGGCCAAGCACCGCAATACGATCCGGACAAAACTCTCGTGCCGCAACCTGAACCGCACGGGTGAAATCATAGGTGCGATTGATCTGCGCGCCGAGCGTGTAATCGTAGATCGCGGCAGGATCGAAGGCCTTGGGTGCCCATATGCGACCCATGCCGTCGATGGCAGGAATCGAACCCGCGCCAAAATCGCTGGCCGGATTCGCCGCATGCGCCATCGGCACGATATGGTCGAGCAGCGGCGAATGGAACGCCGCATGATAGTTGAGCTTCATCGGAAAACGGTCGTCCTTGGGCAGCCGCTCCATCAGCCATTTCATTCCTGCCTCGTTCGCCGCAAACACGATCATCGCGCCGAGTCGGATCGAGACATAGACATTGCGGTCACGCGCTTCGGCCAGAACTGCCTCAATTTCAGCAGCCTTGACTGGATCGATGCGCCAATCGGCATCCGCCATCGACCAGACCACCTGCCCGCCCGCGCCCTTTTCATGCATCAGGTCGCCCATAGTGTTCACCAGCCGCGCGCCATCGTCAAAATCGATCACGCCCGCACAGCTGAGCGCCAGATACCAGCCCATCGAATTGCCGGTAACGGCGACAATATCAAACCGATCGCGGTCTATTGCGGCAAAATCGGCGAGCGCGCAGGCGTAGATCAAGAGTGAAGCGTTATCGCCGGGCATATGTAATGAAGGAGAGTATTTCTCGGCACCATCAAGTTTGGAGATGGACGGCTGACCCAGCGCCGCGCGATAGGCGTCGAGCCGCGCGACAAAGTCCCCACCACCCTCATGATAGCGTTTCAGATAGCCCAATTCGGTTGCATTATAGGTGCCACGACCCGGGCAAACGACAAGAAGTTTTTCCTTCATGCCTTTGCGTCTAATAACGAAAGCTGCCGAAAGCGATACTCTTTTACGACTGAAATTTAAGCCCGGCCTTTGCCCGTCGGCGATATTCAAGATTTCGCACCAGACCCTGAAAAATCATATTGGAGGTTGAGACTATACAGCGTGGTACCGCGCGCAACGGCAATTGAAAATTGGCCCGCGTCTCCATGCGCGCGGAAAAGCGTTGCGCATGCTCCGGGTTACCTAATAAGGATACAGCCTGTCCGAAAAGGAAAACCCCGTTCCAGGTGCCAGTGGCAAGGACCAGATCGCCCACAAAGCTGCCCAATATCTCCGCGCGCTTTTTCAGAAGCGCACCCTGACTGTTGAAAATAGGTGTCCCCGCCCACGCCGGATCGGTGGCTTCGGCAAATAGCGCCCTTTCCCAGCTCACCGGCCTTTTTTGTGTTGCAAGTTTCGCATGAAGGGCATCTTCAATCTGATCCATGGGATTGAAGGCACAATGCCCTGCTTCGGTTTCGACTTGAATCAGATTATGCCCATCCGGGCTTATCAGAATTGCGGCACCCAATCCTGCCTGGAAATTGATCCCCAACCACCGACCTGCCTTGTCGAAATTGGGTATTGCATATGTGCCGATTGGGCGGTGTGTCGTTGGAGAAATGCTGACAGCACCCCAGAGCGTGGCTGCACTGTCGTTCGTAATGTGCACCGGCTGCCCGAACAAATAACCCAGTCCGGAAGTCGAAATAATCCATGGGCAGCGTGCGATCCGGATCGAGTCGCCACTGACCGCGCCGCTAACGGCAATTGCACAAGTCATACCATGCAAACGGATTGCGGCTTCTTTGGCAAAATTCTGGATGCAATCCGTAGCTGTCGGAAATGCATTTGTCTTATAGGTCTTTATGGATCCGGCAACGATCCCCTGACCAGGTTTGTGCAGCGCAAAACCGGCCTCTACCCCCTCTATCGCGATGAGCAGGTCATATTGTTCAGCGTGATATGTTTCCTGGTTATCCATCTAATCCGTTTTAACGATGTTAACGTTCTCATAGCCGGACAAAACAGAGGTAGCCAGTCCCAAACGAAATATTGTTCCCGTCACTGTGCAGCGGCGATGGCAGCCTTAATGATCGAGGCCTTGCTCGGCAGCGTCAGTTCGGCAGCTGGCCCAAGCGCGATGAAGCAATCGTCCGCCGTCAGCCGACTGATGTCATTGCCGCGCCCCGCCTCGGCAAGGATTGCCATAAGTTTTTCCGAAGCACTCCCCGCGCGGCGGCTTTCATCGACGATCAGGATTTTCTTTGCGGTCTTCACAGCCTCGACAATTCCCGTCTCGTTCAGCGGATGCAGCCAGCGCAGATCGATAATCCGCAGATCGACGCCTTTGGCGCGCAATTCCGCCTCGGCTTGACGCGAGAGATAATAGCCATTGCCATAAGTGACGATGGCGAGGTCCTTGCCCTTGCCGTGCACGCCGACGTCACCCAGCTTGATTTGCTGCGCATCGGCGGGCGCAGTGTAATCAGCAGTCCAGCCCCCATCGCCCGCCTCGGCAAGATCGGTGGTATGATAAAGCGCGATTGGCTCGACAAAGACGATCACCCGCCCATCCTCATACGCCAGACGCACGCATTCGCGCAGCATCGCCGGCGCATCGGCGGCGCAGCTAGGCACGGCAACGATGATGCCTGGAATGTCGGTCAGCACGGCCAAACTATTGTCATTATGGAAATGACCGCCAAAACCCTTTTGGTAGGGTAGCCCCGCAATGCGCACGACCATCGGGTTGCGATATTGCTGGTTTGAGAAGAAGCTGAGCGTTGCCGCCTCGCCCCTGATCTGGTCCTCTGCATTATGCAGATAAGCCAGAAACTGGATTTCGGGGATCGGCACAAAACCATTATGCCCCATACCAATAGCGAGGCCCAAAATGGTCTGTTCGTCGAGTAGCGTATCGAAAACCCGCGCCGCGCCGAACTTGTCCTGCAACCCTTGTGTCATGCCATAGACGCCGCCTTTGCGCGCTACATCCTCGCCAAACAGCGATATGTTGGGATGGCGCAACATCAGGTCAGCCAATGCAAAGTTGATCGATTTCGCAAGTGTTACCGGCTTGGCAAGATTGCGTTCGTCCTTCGCAAATAATGCCTTGCGCGCTGCCGTGTCGGGCAAGGGCGGCGATGCCTTCTCGCCGATCTTGGGCAGAATCGGGGCCATGATCTCGGCATTGGTCGAAAGCCGGGGCTTGGTCAGCGCCTCCGCTGCCACCCGCTCGACCTGCA
>JBOFLS010000120.1:0-5996 GCA_051657985.1 Sphingorhabdus sp.
CGCCCGACCATTGGGGGGCAGCGGGTCGACCAGCAACAGGACCGGCGCAATCTTTCGGCTTATGTCGAGCTTGATGCCGATATCAGCGACGCTTTCAGCATCCAGGCGGCCGGACGCTTCGAAGACTATTCGGATTTCGGATCGGACTGGAACGGCAAACTTGCCGCCCGCTTCGAACCCGCGGATGGCTTTGCCATTCGGGGTGCCATTGCAACCGGATTCCGTGCGCCTTCGTTGCAGCAGCAATTCTATGCCGCGTCGGCAACGAACAACGTCAACGGTGTGCTCTTGGAAACGGTTACGCTGCCGGTAAACAACCCGGTTGCGATCGCCTTGGGCGCGACCCCGCTGCAGGCCGAAACCTCGCTTTCCTATTCGGCGGGTCTTGTCATTACCGCGGTTCCCGGCCTGAACATTACCGCTGACGTCTATCAGGTGGATATCGATGACCGGATCGTTGTAACCGAAAACCTGCAGGCATCGCGCGACGCTCTTGGCAATCCGACGGGCGCCAATCCGGGCTTTTCCATCGCGCAAATCCTGAATGCCAACGGCTTCAACAATATCAATGCGGCACGTTTCTTCGTGAACGGCGTCGATACCCGTACCCGCGGCATCGATGTCGTCGCGACCTATCGAATGGATATCGGTGAAGAAGGCAAATTGGGTCTGACTGCCGGGTTCAACTATAATAAGACCGATGTGAAACGGGTGTTGGCGGCGGCTGGTCCACTCGCCGCCGTTCCTGGCATCACTCTGTTCGGTCGACAGGAAACCTTGCGTTTGTCGCAAGGGCAGCCGCGTTCGAAAATCAACCTTGGTTTTGATTACGATCAAGACTGGTTTGGCATGACATTGCGCACCAACCGCTATGGCAAGGTTCTTGGAGCGGGCTCGGACGTCTTTCTCGATGTGCCACTCGGTGCCAAATGGGTTACCGACCTTGAACTGCGCGGAACCTTCATGGACAAGTTCACGATCGCGGTCGGTGCGAACAATCTGTTCGACGTCTACCCTGATCGCGTGCCGATCGGACGTGGAACCGATCCAGCCAATGGTGCGGGGCGTAATTATCCGGCGACCAATTACTTCCTGCCTTATTCAAACTTCTCGCCCTTCGGCTTCAACGGGCGCTTCCTTTATGCCCGCGCCAGCGTCGAATTTTAGGGTCTATAAAAAAGCCCGCCCTCTTTCGTTGGGGCGGGCTTTTTTCCTTAGCCGTATCTAAAAAGCTTATTTCGCCGCTTCGTTGCCGGCTTCCTTGGCTTCCTGTCCGGCTTCAGCAGCGGCATCGCCAGCTGCCTTGGCCGTCTCGCCAGCGGCCTCCTTCACCTCGGCACCAGCGGCTTCGACCGCGGCACCAGCCTTGTCGGCCGCACCTTCGGCAGCCTTTGTAGCATCCTCGACCGCGGCATCGACGGCATCACCAGTGGCTTCTACGGCCTGACCGGCCTCATCGGCAGCCTTTTCGGTTTCGGGGTTGCCACACGCGGCAAGCGGGGCAAGCAAAATCGCGGCGACCGCAATCTTGGAGATCTTCTTCATGCAACTTTCCTTCCCGGATTGATTCCGGAAAGGAAAAAATAATGATGCCGCTTTACGATGCAAGCGGAAATCGCTTGCAGCCTTTATAGACACGCCTCGAGATAGGGCTGGTCGAAACCGTATTGACGCGCCTTCTCGAGGGTGTAGGGCCGCACACTACCTGAAACCCACTCGCCGTGAATCTTGCCGTCGGCGTCTTCGTCGCGATATTCGAATTTGAACAGATCCTGGGTAACGATCACGTCGCCTTCCATACCGATCACCTCGGTAATCTGGGTGGTGCGGCGCGAACCGTCGCGCAAACGCTTTACCTGAACGATCATGTCAACCGAATCCGCGATCTGCTTCGAAATCGCTTCCTTCGGGATCTTGATATCGCCCATCAAGATCATGTTTTCCATACGACCCAGACATTCGCGCGGGCTGTTGGAGTGGAGCGTACACATCGAGCCATCATGGCCGGTGTTCATCGCGGCCAGGAGATCGAAGCATTCCGCGCCGCGGATTTCGCCCAGGATGATGCGGTCGGGGCGCATACGCAGGGCGTTCTTGACCAGATCGCCGATGGTGATGGCACCGTCGCCCTCCAAGTTCGGCGGGCGGGTTTCCAGCGGCAGCCAGTGCGGCTGCTGCAAGCGGAGTTCCGCCGCGTCCTCGATCGTCAGCACGCGCTCGCCCGGATCGATCATCTTCGACAAGGCGTTGAGCATGGTCGTTTTGCCCGAACCCGTACCGCCGGAAATAACGATGTTCATCCGGCTGGCACCCGCGATTTTCAAGACGGTCGCCATGGGTTCGCTCATCGAACCGAAGCCCTTGAGCATATCGACGGTAATCGGTTTTTCGGAAAATTTACGAATCGAGATCGCGGTGCCGCGTAAGGACAATGGGGGAACGATTACGTTCACACGACTACCGTCTTTCAAACGGGCGTCAGCAAGTGGCGTGGTCTGATCGACACGGCGACCAACTTGGTTCACGATACGCTGTGCGATCTGGAAAAGATGCTCTTCGTCGCGAAACTGGATACCCGAAAGCTGCAATTTGCCCTTTTTTTCAACATAGGTCTGCAGCGGGCCATTGACCATGATATCCGAAATATCGGGGTCGCTTAACAGCTCTTCGAGAGGACCAAAACCGAGCAGCTCATCGACCAGCACCTTTTCAAGCGCGAATTGTTCGCGCCGGTTGAGGGTGAGTTTGAGTTCGGCGAGCACTTCGAGGATGATCGGACGGAATTCTTCGGTCAGCTCTTCCTTATTGAGCGTCGCTGCCGCTTCGGGATCGACCCGTTCGAGCAGACGCGGCAGGACCTGTTCCTTGATTTTGTGAACGGATGCTTCGAAACCTTCACCGCCGCCGGTTGCCTCGGTAACAGCACTCGCCCGTTCGGCAAGGCGGGTCATGGCATCGCTTTGCGGCGGTGGTGCAGGTACCGCACCCGGCGTCAGGTCGAGCGATTCGATAGGAGGGAACTGGTCTCCGCCAGGTATCTTGCCTGGTATCGGACCGGGTTCGGGGCGAGGCGCTTGCGACGCGGCGGAACCGCTCCCGGACATTGGGCGCGCAACGCCGAAAGCGGGCCGACTATTGTTTATTCCAGGTCGTTTGCCAAATGCGCTCACGGTAAACCCACCTCTGGTTTAATATCGTTGAAGCCATTCTGGTAACCCGAAATGGTGAATAAAAATGTAACGAGATCGTTGGGACCTTTTACGAACGGCAGCGAACATTTCCTTCATTATACGCGATTATGCGGCTAAGAGGCCGCTTCACGATATTCTTTGCAAAGGCGATTGGTGAAAAATTTATCCGGGTTCACCTTGGCGCTGGCGGGATTTGCCTTTCTGACTTGCGGCGACGCCCTCATCAAATCAATGGCAGGGCTTTGGCCGCCGACCGCAATCGCAGCTTTGCGATTTTCGATCGCTATTCCGCTGCTTGCAACGCTGGCGTTTGGAAATAGCGGAAAATCGGCATTCCAGATCCGTCGACCCTGGATACAGGCAGGGCGCGGATTTGCCTTGGCGGCGTCCTCTGCCTTTTTCTTTTCCAGCCTGTTTCTGCTTCCCTTGGCGGAAGCAACGGCGATCGTTTTCGTTAGTCCTATCATCACCGCATTGCTTTCCGCGTTGTTCTTGCGCGAACGGCTTGGGCTGTTCGCTTGGGCAGGGACATTGCTGGCGCTAATAGGAGTAGCGATCGTTTTACGGCCTAATCTCGCCGAAGCCGGGGTTGCGGCGTTGTTACCGCTGGCCGCAGCGTTTTTCTTTGCATCCCTGATGATCCTCAACCGCATGGCGAGCGGAACCGGGAGCGCGCTGGCGCTGCAGTTCATTCTGGCGGCAGTTGCTGCCCCGTTGCTGATCATGGTTTCGTTGGCGGGGCATCGATCGGGCATCGCGCAACTGCAAATCGACTGGCCCGAATGGAGCGTCATCGCGCGCTGCTCGATTGTGGCCATAACCGCAAGCGTATCGCATTATCTGATATATACCGCGACAACACGGGCCACCGCTGCCGATGTGGCGCAGGCGGTCTATGTGCAACTGCCCGTCGCGCTGGCAATAGATGCCCTGGTCTTCCGACACTTTCCGGATATTGCCGCAATTGGGGGATCGGCGTTGATCATAAGTGCGGGTTTGCTGATATGGTATAATCAGCGCAGGCTTGTGAAGGCTTAACCCAGTTTTTCAGCTAGGATCGTAAGCCCCTTTTCGCTAACCTCGGCAAAGCCGCCATCGACGGCAATCGTTTCGGGCGTAGCGCCCGCGCTTGCATAGATGCTGATCGCACCGTCGCGCAGCGTCGACATCATCGGGCTATGCCCTTCGAGCACACCAAAATCGCCCTCGGCACCGGGCACGACGACCATATGGACCTCTTCGCTACGGACGAGGCGTTCGGGGGTTACGAGTTCGAAGTGAAGTGGCATTTCAAAAACCTTCAGGGAGTTGCACACCCGGCGGGATCGGATTGATGGTGGTCATAACCTGAAAATCCGATTGTGGGAAAGTGCCTGTAAACATGTTCAATAAATAAGGTTGTCCGTTCGCGCCACGCTTTACAAACATCCGCCTTGCGACAGGAGCGCCAGCAGCATTGTTCGCGGGTGCTTCCTTCCATCCTGCACTGACTAACGAGTTGGCAGCATCAAGGGATAATGTTGCGGGCGCTTTGCTCAAAAGGATTGAACGGCAACCTGGCATCGTACCGCCGACCGCGACAAGCACGATGTCTTCTCCAATCGCTCGCTGACCTATGATCGACTGAGAGATCAAACCGACACCGTCTCTGCCCAAACGGTTTAAAGTCCCATCCATCAATCCGGAAGTTATACCATTATCCTCAAGCGCTTTAGTGTCATCGGCAATGGCACCGCCAAGCTTCAATTCGTTTGCAGCTAGACGGTAACAGACACGCATCGAAACATCGACCAGTGCCACGGCACTCGAACTATCGGGCTGGTCTGCCGCAACCGGCTGGGCTGCTGCCAGCAAAAGGCCGAAAGCGGCAGACATATTCTTTTACGCCGCTTCCGCCGCCAGCTTCTTGCCCTTTTCGACCGCCTCGTCGATGCCGCCAACCATGTAGAAAGCCGCTTCGGGCAAGTGGTCATATTCGCCTTCGACGACCGCCTTGAACGATTTCACGGTATCCTCGATCTGCACGAACTTGCCCGAAATACCGGTGAAGACTTCGGCGACGTGGAAGGGCTGTGAAAGGAAGCGCTGGATCTTGCGGGCGCGGCTGACGACGAGTTTGTCGTCTTCCGAAAGCTCGTCCATCCCGAGGATCGCGATGATATCCTGCAGCGACTTGTACTTCTGCAGCGTTTCCTGAACGCGGCGGGCGGTGTCGTAATGCTCCTGGCCGACAACTGCGGGTGTCAAGACGCGGCTGACCGAGTCGAGCGGGTCGACCGCGGGGTAGATGCCGAGTTCCGAAATCGCGCGGTTCAGCGTGGTCGTCGCATCCAAGTGCGCGAACGATGCGGCAGGCGCAGGGTCGGTCAAGTCATCCGCGGGAACGTAGATCGCCTGCACCGAGGTGATCGAACCCTTGGTGGTCGACGTGATGCGCTCCTGCAGGCCGCCCATGTCGGTCGCCAGCGTCGGCTGATAGCCCACAGCCGAAGGAATACGGCCGAGAAGCGCCGACACTTCCGAACCCGCCTGCGTAAAGCGGAAGATGTTGTCGACGAAGAAGAGCACGTCCTGGCCTTCCTGATCGCGGAAATATTCGGCCATCGTCAGCCCCGAAAGCGCAACGCGTGCGCGCGCACCCGGCGGTTCGTTCATCTGGCCGAATACCAGCGCAACCTTCGATCCATCGGGGGTCGGGTTGCCGTCGGCATCCTTGGCGATAACGCCTGCGTCGAGGAATTCGTGATAGAGGTCGTTGCCCTCGCGGGTGCGTTCACCCACGCCCGCGAACACCGAAACGCCGCC
>JBOFLS010000121.1:0-7045 GCA_051657985.1 Sphingorhabdus sp.
CAAGATGATCGCCAGTGTCCCACCCCTGGACTTCGCCATTCCAGATCAGCCGACTGACCGCATCGATGAAAGCAAGGCCCTTGCCTGCTTCGCTTGCCGCCTGGCCAAGTTGCGTCAGGCGATAGATATGGGGTTGCTCTCTGGGATAGGTCCGCGTCGCAAAGTCCATCAGCACTGGATCGGGCACCGGCCAGCCGAAGGGCAGCTTCAGATATTCTGCGCAGCGAAAGATATCGCGCATGAAATACTGGACCCATAAAGGATCGTTCTTGTCAAAGAACTCGGGCTGGCGGACGGCAATCGGGTAAACGACGCGCACATTGCATTGCACGTCATAGTCACGCTCCAACTGAACCAGTCGGTCTACGATGAAGTAACTGTAAGGCGAGCGAAAAGACCAAAATAGGTCATATTGAAGCGTCATTTTTCAGCACCCTTTCAGCTGTGGTCTGCAATGAAAATTCGGGCGACCCCGTAATTGGAACTGTAATATAAATCGCGGCCTTGACTAGGCGTGGGGATCATCGCACTCGGCGCACGACAACCGGTTGAAACGCGTCCTTTCTCTGTGCCGTTATGAAGATCGACAATGACGACATTGTCATCCATCTGATCGAAGCGATAATCGTCAAACACAATTTCCGCAGTGTCGGGGTAGACAATCGGCTGCCACCAATTGGCGAGCGGCGCATCCCAGAGTCGTTGAAAGTGCCCGGGGCCGTGGTAGCGGTAGGCTACGACTTGCGCGGATCCCGTATCGAAGCTGATGACCATATCGTATTGCGGCACGATGACGGCAGGTGCGACGTTCCAGCCGCGCACATCCGGCGTTGGGATAACGATGTCGCTGTCATTGGGGTCGTCCAGTCCGAAACGAAGCAATCGGACGGGACCCAGGCGCGTTCCACCCAATGAAGGCGTGAAACCAACGCTGCCTACTGGATGGCTTGCCAGCATGTTGCGTACATTGTCGACGTCGCCATTGTCCTGGACCCAAGCGCTGCCAAGTCCTATGGTCACGTCCCAACAGGCACCATTCCAATTATCCTCCGCGGCGCGGTAACGTGGCCGCCAGTCAGAGTCTTCCGTGAGCTGGCCGTCACGATAGTGATATAGGAACAGATGCTCGACGCCGGGAACATAAATATGGTCCGCATCCAAGCCCGGATCGATAGCAAACCTGCCCATTGACGGTTCAGCCATGGGCAACGCGTTAATAATCTGCAACATGTCCGGGTCGATTAGGACAAGGTGACTGCCGACGCCGTCAATCCTGAGGTCCTTGGTTACCAGCCGACCGTCACTCAGGATCAACAATCCATTGAATGCGCCGTCAACGGGGAGCTGGCATTCGGCCAGCACTTCCAGATCAGGCGACAGCCTGTGAAGATGGTTGCCATTAACCACGTAAAGATCGCCATTGGCATGAGCCACCATGCCGCCACACCAGATATGTCCTCCGCAAGGTAGCGGTGCGGATCGCAAGATCGGTTCGAGCGTATGGGGATCGACACGCTCTACCCAACCGCTCGGCTCTTGATCGCCAACATTGGATGTACCGTAAAGATACAGCTCATCCCTTCCCCGCCATATGAAATAGACGTTCCAAAGCCCAGTATGCCGTGCGGTTGAAGCGAGCACTTCATCAGCCTTCAGATCAAGACCGGCGCAGCGCGATATTTTCTGTCGTCTCGGACCGCCGCATTCGACAGGATAGATGCTATCCTGAAAATAGCCGCGCAAAGGCATGTATGCATCAATGTTGGACATATTGACCTTTCAGATAAAGGGGACCGAGCGTTGTTTCATGACCGCACCCCAGGGCGTCCCCAAAAGGCCCGGCCCATCATGTTCCATCGCTGGATTTGGCCGGCGTAGGCTTGAAGCCGAGTACCGACGGCAGGATCGTCGTTGGTCGCAAATAACGATGGGCGAGCCACTAATTCTTCGAGCATGGCAGTCGCTTGTTCCCCAAGGACCTGTTCTACCCAGGCATGCGCTTCAGCCGACAGTTTGGCCAGTCGGTGTTGCAACTGTTCGAGCGCCCAGACGCGATATTGCGAGGTTGGCAGTTTTTGGTAGCGCGCTCCTTCGATCGTTACCTCGAAACGCGGCTCCTTGCGCGACCAGGCAGCGGCATTGGCACGCAAGTACGGAATATAGCCGTCGCGCAGTTGGTCCCAGAAAGGCCGATGCAGCTCATCTACGAAGAAGTCCGTCTTGCTGTTGCCGCTTCGAGCATTCCACAAACGAGCGGTCCACTCATACACCTCTGGCGCCTGTGCACGCATGATGCGGGCGGGTGTTGGATCCTGGCTGAAATGGCGAAACATCGATCCGGCAAAACCGAAATCGGCAAGGCTTGGTTGATCGCCGCAGATGAACGGGCGACGTTTGAAAATAGCCTCCAGCGCATTGAGTGTGCGCAGATAGATGCTCTCGACATGGCCCCATGTCTCGCGGGTTACACCATCGCCTTTGACGAAAACGCGCCTCTGCCTTTCAGTAGAAAACCAGGCTCGGATGCCCAGTGGAAGGGATGTCGTGTCGACGATCTGGCCAATCCTTTGTCCCATCAATCGCGCGTCCACTGCATAGCTCCAGCGATAATGCATCGCCGGTCGCCACAGCCATTCGTCGGCGAAATCCTCGAGCAGGCGGATCAGGAAGTCGGTCGCGGGATCGTTAGCGAAAACCGAAGGCTGCGGATGGCGTGCCTCGAACCAGTCGATCATCGGTGTCGTGTCGGTCAGCCACAAATTCTCGCCGATTTGCACGGCGGGCATTTTCAACTGACCGGTGTTCGGCAGCACGATCCGTTCCATCACCGATGTGGTCGCCGGGATCAGGTCATGGGCAAGGCCCTTATATCTTAGATAAGCCTCCAGCTTGCCGGTGTAATAGGAGAAATCGAGACCATAAATACGGATGGACTTTTCCATATAGGCTATGCCCCCGGTATTTGCGGCGTTTTGACATATATCCGGGCCAGGCGGCTCATCGAGCACCAGTAGATATCATTATTCCAACCCGGTGACGGGAACACCACGCCCTGCGTCATTCCCCCAACCCTTACGCGTGCCATCTCGGCACCGGTTTCAATGCCAAGGGCCACTACTTGTTCTTGCCGATTGCGATAGTCGTTGGTGATGATCGTCCCACGTTTTCTATCAAGCAGCATATGGCTTGCACAACCGATATCGTCCTTTCGCCAAAGCGGTCGCAACGGACCCGATCCGAAGCGCCAGGCGGTCATGACCCGGTTGGCCGAGTCATAGCCGACCACGATATGTCGTGCGCTATCGACAAGAGGCGGGTTGGTGATGCTTCCGCCAGCAGTGCCACTGACCTCGACGGCTTCTGCATCGCGGCAATCGCGAACCGAGACGCGGTGAAGGCGATTGGCGGTCTTGGTCATTCCCCGACCGATCATGTTGATCACATAGCGATGATGGCCATTGTCCATGAACCAGGCATTCTCGCTATCGATTACAGCATCCCAGCCATAGCTGTTCGCCGATCCCGCTACATAATCGTACCGCCAATCCGGATCGCGCTCTAACGTCTTGCCCGTCCAGCCAAACCGGAAGATCGACTGCGTACCGACGACATAAACGCGATTGCCGACGGCACTCAGACGCGCAATTGAGGGTTCGGGACACGCAAGAGGCGAAATCAAGGGTTGCAGCGTTTCAGGATCCAGAACCATCAGCCGCGCGGGCACGCAATCCGAAAGATTCTTGGTCACGATCAGTCCGTTATCCAAAACGACGAAGCTGTTATAGGCCAAGTTTTCCGGAAGCTTGCGGGCGACCTTGATCCGGCAATCGCGATCGAGCCGGTGCACCCATCGGCCGTAAACGCTGATCAAGTCGCCATTGGCATGCACCGCGCATCCGCCAGGCCACATGGGGCCGCCCGGCAAGCGGGGGGAACGTGCCACCGGCTGCAGGCTTAAGGGATCTATTCTTTCTATGCGGGCTGATGTTCGAAGGCCTAGATTGGACCGCACCGCATTGTGCAAAAGCAGGAAAACCTCACCGGGTGCGCCAAGCACGGTCATGGTCGACATGCGCGTGTTTCGCGTCGTGCATGCCAGCGCGGTTCTTTTGTCGATGGGCAGTCCGAAGCCCGCAGGCAGATTTTGAAGTCGCGCAGGACCACCATCTTCGGCGGGCCAGGGCCCAGCGAAGTAACCGCTCATGCTGCCCTGCGCTTGCGCCGAATAGTCAAGCCAACGACCACGATGCCCGCAATCAACAGCGCCCAAGGCCATAAAGTCAGCAACCGCGGCACCAGCAACTCGGCCATGGCGTTGCGCATCATCTGTTTCGGCGCGGTATAGCCGGGTGGCATGTCAAGTACGCCGTCGTCGCGAGCATAAACCGCATAATCGGCCTGCATTTCGGCAACCCGCTTGGGATCGCTAGCGGCCAAATCGTAAACCTCGCCGGGATCGGTTGCGATATTATAAAGGTGCCAACGCCCATCACCATAGGGCGGCAGATTTTTCATCAGCTTATAGTCACCTTTGAACAGCGCCGCGTTGCCGGACAATTCATAACCAAGGGCTGCCGTCTCGGGGTGAACTTTGTCAGCCTTGCCAAGAAGCATTGGCGACAAATCCTGACCTGTCAAAGGTTCAAATGTTGCAGCCTCAACAGAGTTCGACATAGGGTCAGTACCCGTCAGCGACAGCAATGTCGGCACAATATCGGTCACATGCGTAAAGCCGCGCTTTATCCTCCCTGGCTCAATGTCCGCATTACCCGGCCAAGACACAATCAGTGGCACCCGCAAGCCACCTTCGCTGGCTGTAAATTTATAGCCGCGCAACGGCGATGCGTTTGCACTGGCGAATCCGGCACCGATGGCGGTCAACGAACCGGGGCGGCCCTGCCGTTCTATGCTCTGATCGTAATATTGATTGGCATTCCAGCGCGTGAAGGCCCCCATGTTCATCGGATCGCTGGGTTCAGGGCCATTGTCAGACAAAAACAGGAAGATCGTATTCTCAAACTCGCCTCTGGCTTTCAGAAAGGCGATCAACCGACCGATTTCGCGATCCATGGCCGTCGCCATGGCCGCATGCGCCGCCATGGCACCTGCACGTTGGCGCTTTTGTTCGGAAGTGAGCTTATCCCAGTTTTCGGTCGTCGACATGCGAACGATCTTTGCTTGTGGCGGCAGCAGGCCCAGTGCTTCGCTGCGCTGATGCCGCGCGCGGCGTTGGGCATCCCAACCCGATTGATAACGACCGGCGTAGCGGGCCAGATCGGCATCTTCTGCCTGCACGGGTATATGATTGGCAAGAAAGTTGATCGACGCCAGAAATGGGCGACCTTTGCGTTCGGGCTCTTCGAGATAACGCAATATATAATCGACAATCAGCGTCGAAGAATAAAAACGGGTGGGCAGTTTCGCAGGCTTGTTGCCCTCGGTCCACAGCGCCTTATCGTATAAAAGCAAATTCGGTTTATCTTCAAAATTATCCGCCCCCGATTGCAGATGGGCAAACGCCCGGTCGTAACCCCGCGCGAGCGGCAGGTCTTTCTTGTCAGTCCCCAAATGCCATTTACCGGAAAGGATAGTATAATAGCCTGCGGGCTTGAGCCGTTGGGCAATGGTCATCACCCGATCATTCAGTGTTGCATCATAGCCGGGCTTGCCGCGATGTTCCGGTGGAATGGTTTCGGGCATGTTGCCCAGACCGGCGCGGTGGCTTCTGACTCCGGTTTGCAGCATCGCCCGTGTAGGGGAACATGTACCAGCCACATGGAAGTTTGAAAAACGAACGCCTTTGGCCGCAAGGCTGTCCAGATTGGGCGTCGCGATTTCTCCACCAAAAGCACCGACATCGGTGAAGCCCCAATCATCTGCCAATATAATCACGATATTGGGACGTTTGATCTGTTGGCCGGGCGCGGCCGTCAAAGGCTGACCAGCCAAACTGAGGTACAGCGCCGCTGCAAATATCGGAGCTATCTTGCCCATATTGTTATCCGATCGCTTTGGTCCGAATATTCAACTGACCAGCAAGGCCCGCATCGCGATGCTTCGTGATCGCCTGATATTCTGGTGACTGCACCATTTGCAGCATGGCGGCACGCGAGGGATATTCGGCGATAGCAACCATGTCCCACAGGTCGTCGACCTCACCCAGCATCAGGTCGGTCACAAAGCCTGAAAAACGCGCCTTACCGCCCACTGCGGCAAGACAGGCCTGCACGGCCATCCCATACCGCAGATAAGCGTCCCGGCCTGACAATTCGGGTTCGGACCCATCGGCATATTGGGCCTTTTCCCTGAATTTCAAAAGATTGACCATGCACATCGGTCCGTCATCTTCCGCCTCGAAAAAGGCTTTCGCCTGTTCGGGACTGGGGTGAAGCTGGTTGATTACATTCATCTTTTTGCTACCTTCAATATGCATTCGACAAAGCCCTGCGGGTCGTCTTCCTGAATGAAGTGCCCGCCCTTTAATGTGGTATGCGGCTGCCCCTTGGTACCGGGAACGCGCTCAATCCATTTGGTTTCGCCGCCGCGGGTTACCGGGTCGCCATCGCTGAAACAGCAGAGGAAGGGCTTTTCCCACTTTTCAAAAACCTTCCATGCCTTTTTCTGATCGGGAATCGTCGCATGGTTTTCAAACGGAACGAATGTCGGGAAAATCCGCGCCCCGGCTGTATAGGCAGTGTTGGGGAACGGCGCATCATAGGCTGCAATTTCCGCCTTGCTGAGCGCCCGTTTCACCCCTGCGTTGACGATCTTGCCGATTGGAAAGAACGGGCTCCACTGCGAAAAAGCCCGCCAAAGCGCAAAAGCGCGCGGCGCGCGGCCACCTTCGGGCAGACCGCCGTTTGAGAGCACAACTCCCGAAAAACGATCGGGCATTTCGGCAACCAGCCGAAGACCGATCAGCGATCCCCAATCCTGGCAAACGAGGGTCATGTTTTGAAGATCGAGCTGTTCGATCCATTGGCGCATCCAGGCGACATGGCGGGCGTAGCTATAATCGGTTTTCTTTGTCGGCTTGTCGGATCGG
>JBOFLS010000122.1:0-4932 GCA_051657985.1 Sphingorhabdus sp.
AGCGGATCGGCGCGTTGCGGATCGGCGGGGATATATTCCAATATCCATTGCCCGGTACCGTGTCTGCCCGATTGCATGGCGTTCTTCGTTTTCTGGATGATCCGTGCCTGTGTCATGACTGCGCCTTTCGCCGATTTCGATTGAGCCGGCAAGATCAAATTCCCTGCCGCTTTTTCGTCTTCAGACTGGCCACCGCCGCTGTGGGATCGTCGGGCCAGTTATGCTTTGGGTACCGCCCGCGCATTTCCTTGGCGACATCGGCCCAGCTGCCCCGCCAGAAACCGGGAAGATCGCGCGTCGTCTGGATCGGGCGGCCTGCGGGCGAGGTTAGCGAAAGGATCAAGGGGGTGTGGTTCGGGCCGATGGTCGGATGCTCGGCCAGCCCGAAAAGCGCCTGGACGCGCAGCTCGACCGTCGGCCCGGCAGGGGCATCATAATCAATGGCGTGTGTTGTCCCGGCAGGCGAGGTAAAATGCGGCGGTGCAAGACGTTCGATCGCCTGCTGCCCATCCCAGCCGATCAGACCGACAAGCGCGCCATGCAAAGCGCCGGGATCGATCTCGGCAAGCCGCCGCTTTCCCGGCAATACAGGCGCCAGCCAGATGCCGAGTGCTGCCAGCAAACGCTCATCCGACAGTCTGTCCACCCCTGCCCAGGTTGCGCGTTCACGCAGGTGTTTGGCGTTCTGCGGCCAAGGCAAAAGGTCAAGGCCATATTGCCTCACCCCTTCAAGTAAGGCAGCCTCGACCGCTTGCGGATCAGCCTTTGCGTCCTGTCCTTTGGACAGCGTGATCGCACCCAGCCGCCTTCCGCTTTCGGTACGTACAGCTCCACTTGCAGGATCGAAAATGGCATGGGCTCCGCTGACGATCCGATCGCCGTAAAGCGCTTCTATGTCGGCAAGATCGATGGCCGCTGCGGAAAGGATACGCGCACCCGATGCCATACCCTGAATATCGGCGACGGTCAGCCATTCCTCTCTTGCAAGTGGGTGCGTGGGATCGAGCCGATATCCCCTACCCCCGACACTCAGCCAATTCTCGCCGGAAGCGTCTCGGCGGCGCGCGAGGCGATCAGGGAAAGCTAGGGCTAGGGCGAGCGATAAGCCTCTCCTCTTTAGAGGAGGGGTTTGGGGTGGTGGCGAGATTGCGCCAGCACGCTCGCTCGGGCGTCGAGCCCGAACGAGCTTCACCACCCCCATCCCCTCCTCTAAAGAGGAGGGGCTTGCAAAGGCACTCAACCGCCTCGCCAACCCGCGCGCCGCTTCGGCCCTTTGCCCGTGTTCGCCGTGCCACCGCTCTAGCCGCCGTTCGAGATCGACATCATTTCCACCCAGTCCGCGCTCCGACAGCAACACCGCAACATCCGCCGCCAGCTGGCCGAAACCGCGCTCAGCGGTAGCGACCAGCATATGCGCAAGGCGCGGCGGCAGCGGCAGTTTCGCAATCGCCCGGCCATGCACGGTAGGCCGCCCGGCATCGTCGATCGCGTCCAGTTCCTGCAATCGCCCGCGTGCTTCATCGAGCGCGGCCTTGGGCGGAGGATCGAGCCAGTTCAGGCTCGCCGGGTCCCCTACACCCCAGAGCGCGCAATCGAGCAGCAAGGGCGACAGGTCGGCCTCCAATATCTCGGGCGGATCGAAGGGCGGCATGCCCGCGGTCGCCGCTTCCTCCCATAAACGATAGGCCACGCCCGGCCCTTGGCGCGCCGCCCGGCCTGCCCGTTGTGTCACAGCGGCCTGGCTGGCCCGCTCTGTGACCAAACGGGTCGAACCCGCCGCCCGGTCGTAACGGGCGCGCCGCGCAAGACCGCTGTCAATCACGATGCGCACACCATCGATGGTCAGGCTGGTCTCGGCGATCGAGGTTGCAAGGATAACCTTGCGCCCCTGCCCTTTTCTAATCGCCGCGCGTTGTTCCGCCGGATCGAGACTACCGTGCAGGTGATGGATTGCCGCTGCAATGCCCATCAGCCGCTCCGCCGTGCGTTCGATTTCGGCAAAGCCCGGAAGGAAGGCAAGCACATCGCCCTCTTTCTCTTCCGCCAGCGCCCGGCGGACCGCCCCGGCCATTTCATCTTCGATCCGGGCTTCGGCCTTGCGACCAATATGGCGCAATGTCAGCGGGTGTGATCGGCCCTCGCTCTCGATTACAGGCGCAGCCATCAGCTGCGCAAAACGCGCGCCATCAAGCGTTGCCGACATTGCAAGAAGCCGCAGATCGGGCCGCAACCCGCCTTGCACATCAAGCGCCAAGGCGAGACCGAAATCGCTATCGAGATTGCGTTCGTGCACTTCATCGAACAGCACAGCGGAAACGCCTGGGAGTTCCGGATCGTCCTGAATGCGGTTGCGGAAAATCCCCTCGGTCAGCACAAGGATGCGGGTCGCCGCCGACTGCTTGCTGTCCATTCGTGTGGCATAGCCCACCAAGCCGCCGACAGGTTGCTCCAACAGTTCGGCAATCCGCTCCGCTGCCGCCCGCGCAGCCAGCCTGCGGGGTGAAAGCAGTACTATCTGCCCATCGCACCAAGGCTCATCCAGCAGGGCCGATGCCACCATCGTCGTCTTGCCCGCCCCTGGCGGCGCGATCAGTACGGCATTGGGGCTGGCGGCAAGCGCTGCTTTTAACTGCGTCAATACGGCTTCGACGGGAAGGGTCACATTCGATCTGAACTTAATCATCACACATAACCGTTCGTGCTGAGTAAGTGCTGAGCCGCAGGCGAAGTGCTGTATCGAAGCACCCTTCGATACGCCGGTTCAGCCTGCGGCTTCACCGGCTACTCAGGGCGAACGGCATTGATAATTTTCGCATCGCTGCTTCCTAATAAGCGCGCGCGATCGCAAACTCCACAGCTTCGATCAGCGCATCCTTGGCGGCACTGGCATGAAACGGTCCAAGCGCGTCGATCGCGCGCTGGCCATAGTGCCGCGCCCGTTCCAGCGTGTCGTCGATCGCCTTATGCTTGCGAAGCAGTTCAATCGCATGGGTAAGATCTTCTTTGCTGGTACGATGGCCGAGCATGGCATTGTGCCAGAAGGCACGCTCTTCGGCGTCGCCACGGCTGTGCGCCAGAATCACCGGCAAGGTTACTTTACCATCGCGGAAATCATCGCCGACATCCTTGCCCATGGTTATCCCGTCGGAAACATAATCGATGGCATCATCGACCAGCTGAAAGGCGATACCCAGATTGCGCCCATAGGCATCGAGGGCAAGCTCATCCGCCTCGGGCCGTTCGGCAACGACGGCGGCAATGCGGCAGGCCGCCGCAAACAAGGCGGCCGTCTTAGCGCCGATGATCTCAAGATATTTCTCTTCGGTCGTCGCAATCTGGCGTTGTGCGGTCAACTGGTTGACCTCGCCCTCGGCAATAATCGCCGAAGTGCTGGAAAGGATCTTCAAAACCTTCAGCGATCCATCTTCAACCATCAGTTCGAACGAGCGACTGAACAGGAAATCGCCGACCAGAACCGCGGCCGGATTGCCAAAGATGAGGTTTGCTGCCGTCTTGCCGCGCCGCATCTCGCTGCCGTCTACGACATCGTCGTGAAGCAGGGTCGCGGTATGGATGAACTCGACAGCCGCCGCCAATTTGTGATGCCGCTCACCCGGATAATCGAGCAAAGCCCCACTGGCCAATGTCAGCATGGGGCGCAGCCGCTTGCCTCCACCGGCAATCAGATGCCCGGCCAATTCAGGAATTAATGGAATTTCCGACTGCATCCGGTCCAATATCACCGCGTTTACACGGTTCATTCCAGACGCAACCAAACTCAGCATCGGTTGCAGCGATGGCGTGCGGTTGCCGCCAATTTTATGAAGAGTAGCAGTCATTTGGCTATCGTCCTGCCAAGGCCATGTCTCCCATGCAAGTGCAAAAGGGTGAAAACTGCTTGTCCAGCGCTCAAGCACACGGCATGGACAACATAATGGCCGATAAAACGCTCCACCGCTATCGCGAAAGTATCGATAATATCGATGCCGCGCTTGTTTTCATGCTTGCCGAACGCTTCAAAATCACACAGGCCGTAGGCGAATACAAGGCGAAAGCCGCCCTTCCCCCCGCCGATCCAGGACGCGAAGAACGACAGATCGAACGGTTGCGACAACTGGCGCGCGATGCCAATCTCGATCCCGATTTCACCGAGAAATTTCTGCGCTTCGTAATTGACGAGGTGATCCGCCACCATGAGCGGATCAGGGATGCGGGATAGGGGCTGGTACCTTATATCGATACATCTCCATTCGTCCTGATTAGCCATGCAGCCGTAGGCTGAATGGTGTATCGAAGGACTGTTCACCTTCGGTGGCCTTCGGCTCCGATACGGTTCCTCGCTCTGCTCGGCACCTACTCGGCACGAACGAATCAAAGTGATGTCATCAGCGTCTAAGCCGCTTTCGGCAACTTAAGCCGTACCAGCAACCCGCCCATATCCTCGCTTTCATCGAGTTCGATCGAGCCATTGTAGATTTCCGCGACGTCGCGCACGATCGCCATGCCAAGACCGGTTCCGGGTTTGCTGGTGTCAAGTCGCACTCCACGATCGAAAATGCGGGCGCGTTCTTCCTCGGGAATGCCGCGACCGTCATCCTCGATCAGGATTTGCACCATGTCATCAGCATCCTCAACGGTGACGAACACACTGCCGCCGCCATATTTGGCTGCATTCTCGATCAGATTGCCAAGCATTTCATCGAGATCTTGCCGCTCGACACGAACGCATAATTCTTTGTTACCCGCCATATCGAGACGGACATGACGGTATAATCGTCCGACGGCACGCTCGACCGATTCCAGGCTTTGCCAAACCTCGGCACGGCTATGGCTATGCCCGCGTCGGCCGACCGCACGCGCCCTGGCCAGATGGTGATCGACCTGCCGGCGCATGGTTGTAGCTTCGCGGATCACGGTTTCGGCCAAGTCGGG
>JBOFLS010000123.1:0-2501 GCA_051657985.1 Sphingorhabdus sp.
CCGAAGGGGCGGGCCCCTTTTGGCCGATTGCTGCGTCATTCGTCGGTTACTATGCATCAGCATGGCCCCCTCCTCATTCCTTGCACTCGGCCAAAATCGGCTCCGTCGTGCCGTGCAAATGTGATCGAATAAGGGTCTAGCTTTTGCGTGCCTTTAACAACAATTCGGCTACGCCATAGGTTCGCTCATTATCCACATCGATGGCAAATGCGCCATCAGACGTAATATAGGGTACGACCTTGACCCCGAAACGACGGGAAATGGCGTTAAAGGCTGAGTCGAGTGTCCACCACCCCAAGCGAAAACGAATGAGATTAGTAATCCCGAAGGCCTTTGCGATGCGCGCCCGGTTTTTGGCAAACTGGCCTCCTTCACGAAAGGCTTCGGCCGCCCGCAAAGCCTTTGGGCTGCGTAGCCAGAAGACGTTGCAGTTCGAAATCGCGCAGTCGTTGAATTCATAGAATTTACGCTGTCCATCGGGATGCGCCGCACGGATCGTTTCGCGTGTCGCCAGGACTACTACCGCATCGCCCTTACCCGCCGATGCGGCCTGATGCACGTCGCGCAGATAGTGGCTTTCCGCCAGCACATTGTCCGCAGTTGTAATCAGCAAGGGAAAGGCGGCATCACCCTCGGCTTGAGCAATGGCATGCTCGACGCTTTCGACGATCCCGGCTTGCGCCTCGCACAAGATCAGTCGTCCCGATGCCTGCAATGCAACCACCCCGGGCAAGTCGGCAATGACCGCCGGATCATGGATCGAAACCAACAGTTTTGCATCGGGAAAAGCCGGTGCCACCGCCTCCAGCACCCATTGAAGCAGTGGCTTGCCATGGATCGGCACACGGCATTTGTGACTGACGCCTGCACGCTCGGCAAGGGGATCGAGCTTACCGTCGCGTTTGCCTGCAAGGATGAGGATAGTGGGCTGGTCTTTCATGCATTGCCTCTTAGCAGCGCTCATGAAACCGGCAAGGCCTGGGTTAAAGCAGGGCTGGTCAATCGACGGGATTTGCCTTAGGCGCTGCCCGAACATACATGAAATCGGGGATTTATGGCAGACGCGCTTCGTATCGGATTGGCAGGCCTTGGCACTGTCGGTACCGGGGTGATTCAATTGATCGAGGAAAACAGGACACTGATCTCTCGCCGTGCGGGTCGGTCGATCGAGATCAGCGCGGTCACCGCTCGCGATAGGACGAAAGATCGTGGTGTCGATCTTTCATCTTATCGCTGGATAGACGATATGGGTGAACTGGCCACCGCCGAGGATGTCGACGTTGTCGTCGAACTGGTCGGCGGTTCGGATGGTCCGGCGCTGACGCTGGCGCGTGAAACGCTTGGTGCCGGTCGCGCCCTCGTTACCGCCAATAAAGCGATGATTGCCCATCATGGTGCCGAATTGGGCGCGCTGGCGGAAGACAGGCGTGCGCCGTTGAAGTTTGAAGCCGCGGTTGCGGGCGGTATTCCGGTGATACAGGGTTTGCGTGACGGAGCGGCGGCCAACCGGATCGACCGCGTTTACGGAATTCTGAACGGCACATGCAATTTCATCCTGTCGGCGATGGAACGCGAAGGTCGTGACTTTCACGATGTTCTTGCCGACGCGCAGGCTAAAGGCTTTGCCGAGGCCGATCCCGGCTTCGATATCGATGGCGTCGACGCTGCGCATAAACTGTCCATCCTTGCGTCGCTCAGCTTTGGGAGTCGGATCGATTTCGAAAGCGTCGATGTGCATGGTATCCGCAAGATCATCGCGGCTGATATCGCCCAGGCCGCTGCGCTCGGCTATCGTATCCGCTTGATCGGACTTGCAGAGATTGACGGTGAAAATGGTAATGCTTCCTTGTTCCAGCGGGTACAACCTTGTCTGGTACCGCTTGATCATCCCCTGGCTAACGTCACCGGTGCGACCAATGCCGTGGTAGCGGAAGGAAATTTTTCGGGTCGCCTTCTGTTTCAGGGCGCCGGTGCCGGCGACCGCCCGACCGCGTCTGCCGTCGTTGCCGATCTCGTCGATATCGCGCGCAAGGAAACCGGTCCCGCTTTTTCGGTGCCGACCGCCGAGCTTGATATCTTGCCGCGTGCTGCCGCCGCGCACCGCATCAACAAGACCTACTTGCGGATGATTGTCGCGGACCGGCCTGGCGTGCTCGCCGAGATCGCGGCCGCCATGCGCGATGCCGGGCTTTCGATTGAAAGCTTGATCCAGCGTGAGGTCGCCGACGGATCGGCGCTGATTGCGATGGTTACCCACGAAGCGCGTGAGCAGGCGATCATCGATACGCTGGCAACACTCAACGGCTCGGACAGCCTGCAGGGCGAACCGATGGTGATGCATATATTGAGCGATTAGGATGATCAGGCCCTAGGTAGTGTGGACTCTTGGGATTTCCTTTTTGTGTGAATTCTGATTCAAGGTTGCTTTTGGGAGAGCAATCATGGGCGTTTTGGACCGTCTGATCCTTCGCGACGATCAATGGGACCGGATATCAGGCCAT
>JBOFLS010000124.1:0-14007 GCA_051657985.1 Sphingorhabdus sp.
AATGATATCATGTTCGATTCGTGTGGCGGTTTCTGGTTTACCGATCATGGCAAGGTCGATTATGCCAAGCGCTGCCATGATATCGTCGGCATATTCTACGCGAAACCGGATGGCAGCTATCTCGAAGAAGTGGTCTTTCCGAGCTATAATCCTAATGGTATCGGTATTTCGCCCGACGGCACGAAACTTTATGTGGCGGAAACTTACACTTGCCGCTTGACCCAGTTCAACATCGTCGCCCCTGGTAAGGTCGATGATAGCGCGGGTCCTGGCGGCCCGGGCATTCCGCTCTATCGTCCGGCCGGGTATAAATTCTTCGACAGTCTGGCGATGGAGGCCAATGGCAACATTTGCGTCGCCACGATCGGCGAATGCGGGATCAGCGTGGTCTCGCCCGCAGGAGAGCTGGTCGAATTCGTCGCGACCGATGATATCTTTACCACCAACATAGCCTTCGGCGGACCTGATATGATGGATGCCTATATCACGCTGTCGGGCAGCGGCCGGCTGGTCAAAACCCGCTGGAACCGACCGGGGCTGAAGTTACACTATTGATGCGCCTGTTTCTGGTCTTTGCTGTTGCTTGGCTTTGCACAGGGACGCCGCTTTCGGCAAAATCCGGGTCATTGTTGATTGTCGGGGGCGGCCTGAAAGATCATGATGGAGCAATATTACGTACCTTACGCGACCGGATGCCCGATCGCCAAGGCCGTATCGCCATCGTTCCATCAGCATCGGGGGAGGCAAGCCTTGCCGTGCAGGAACTGACGGCCAGATTGGGTGGGATCGGGATTGACGCGAGCCGTGTATCGGTCGTTCGTATAGCTATGGTCGACGATGAAGCTTCAACGGATATCAATGAAGCCCAATGGGCGACCAATGCCGACAACGCTGGCGAGATCGCGAAGATCGAGGCAGCGGACGCGGTCTGGTTCACCGGTGGCGATCAACTGCGCACGTTGCGCCTGCTGGTCGATGCCGATGGCCGTGACACGCCGATGCTCGCCGCGATCCGAAAAAAGCTTTCTGCCGGGGCGGTAGTTGCCGGAACGAGCGCCGGTGCAGCCATTATGGGAAGCAATATGATCGTCTGCGGCACTCCCGATATCGCCGCGACCGGAAAGGTTAGCCGAAACCCCGCCGACTGCGATGTAGCCGAAGACGCACCGGTGCCGCTGGTGCTGGCGCCCGGCCTCGGTTTTCTGAAAGGTGTCGTGGTCGATCAGCATTTCAGCCAGCGTAACCGTTGGGTACGCCTGCTGCGTGCGACTGCCTGTTCGACCGATAATGGTGCTCAGGGATTTGGCGTTGATGAAGATACGGCCCTGCTGGTCGATTTGGCAAGCGGAAAGGCGCGGGTTGTCGGCAGTGGCGGAGTAGCGCATGTTGCGCGCGGCAAGACCGCCCGCTGCGATCCGTTCGGCTTTGACGGCCAGCGGCTTTCCTATAAGCGCAGCGGGGAGAGCATGTGGGTGCGAGGAGAGAAAGAATGAGCAGTGCTGCTTGGGCGATCGATATCGATCGCGACGATGTTACCAGAGCAGAAATAGTGGCGGCCGATACCGAAGTCGGCCCTGGCGAGATCCTGATGCGTATCGATAATTTTGCAATGACTGCAAACAATGTGACTTATGCTGTGTTTGGAAAGCCTGCCGGGTTGTTCGGTAACGAACAGGGCTATTGGGATTTCTTTGCGGATCGCGACGTGGCCGGGCGCTTGCCCGTATGGGGATTTGCAACCGTTCTGGTCAGCGATATCGAAGGCGTGGCGCCGGGCGACCGTTTCTATGGCTATTACCCAATGGCGAGCCATGCTGTACTGATGCCGGGGCAAATCGGCGCAAACGGTTTTACCGATGTGACACCCAGGCGCACGACTTTGCCGCCGATCTACAACCAGTATCAACGCGTGGAGGCTATACCCGACTATCGTGCCGAACATCATGATTACTGGCCGATTTTCCGCCCGCTGTTCCTGACCGGCTGGCTGATCGCGGACCAGTTCGAAGACGAAGGCGATTATGGGGCGGAGCAGCTGCTGGTGGCAAGCGCCTCGAGCAAGACTGCGATCGGTTTTGCTCATGCAATGAAGCAGCGTGCACGTCGTCCGCAAATGGTCGGGCTGACAAGCAAGGCCAATGCGCGCGGTTTGGCGGCACTCGATCTTTACGACAGCGTGCTTGCCTATGACGACATCGGGCTGCTCGACGGCGCGATGCCGACCGCACTGGTCGATATGGCGGGCAATGCCGGTGTCACGCGTGCTGTGCACAGCGCATTCGGCGACAATCTGGTCAAATCGATCATCGTCGGCAAGTCGCACTGGAATGCCGATGCCGAGCCAGGCGATCTTCCTGGCCCGGCACGTGAAGGCTTTTTCGCGCCTGGGCGCAGCCAAAAACGCATTGCCGATTGGGGTGCACGCGGTTTTGGGGAAAGAATTGGCACGGCCTGGCTGGATTTTATGGAGATTGCCCCTTCGATCGCCGAAATCGACCGACGCAGGGGCAGCGACGGCGCGCTCGATGCCTATAGGGAGATGCTTGATGGGAGGGCCGATCCGAAGGTGGGGATCATTATCGCCCCATGAACTACAGCCATGTGATTTTCGATTTTGGCGGGGTTATTACCTCGTCCCCATTCGAAGCGTTCAACCGGTTGGAGTCGGAACGGAATCTACCGCGCGATTTCATCCGCACTGTCAATGCGGCCAATCCGGATGACAACGCCTGGGCAAAATTCGAGCGTGCCGAAATCGACGCGGCGGCGTTCGATATCCTGTTTGCGATTGAAGCCGAGGCATTGGGCTATGTCCTCGACGGCGCTTCGGTGATTGCCTGTCTGGCGGGCGATGTGCGCCCCTATATGGTGGCGGCGCTTGATCGCCTGAAAATTGAAGGTTTCGGGCTTGGCTGCATTACCAACAATGTAAACGCCGGATATGGTGCGGCAATGGCGCGCAGCGAAGAAAAGGGGCTGGCGATCGAAACGATCATGGCCCGCTTTGATCATGTCATCGAAAGTTCCAAGGCGGGGGTACGCAAACCCGATCCGCGCATTTATCGGATGATGTGCAAAGCGCTGGGCATCAAGCCGCAGGCTTGTGTCTATCTCGATGACCTGGGCATTAATTGCAAACCTGCGGCGCAACTGGGTATGTATGCGATCAAGGTGACAAGCGGCGAACAGGCGCTTGTCGATCTTGGCTTGGCGCTGGGCATCGACTTGCGCTAAGGCGCTTTTCCATGAAGAAACTCTATCCCGATGCCACCGCTGCGCTTGAAGGCGTGCTAAAAGATAACATGCTGATTGCAAGTGGCGGCTTTGGCCTATGCGGTTTGCCCGAGCGGTTGCTGGATGCGATCCGCGACAGCGGCGTTACCGGCCTGACCTTCGCCTCGAACAATGCCGGGATCGATAATGAGGGCATTGGCAAGTTGCTGCGCACCCGGCAGGTGAAGAAAATGATCTCTTCCTATGTTGGCGAGAATAAGGAGTTTGAGCGGCAATATCTGAGCGGAGAGCTTGAGGTCGAATTCTGCCCGCAAGGCACGCTTGCCGAGCGGATGCGTGCAGGCGGGGCGGGAATACCCGGTTTTTATACCAAAACCGGCGTCGGCACTTTGGTGGCAGAGGGCAAAGAGAGCAAGATATTCGATGGCGAGGAATATATCCTCGAACGCGGTATTTTTGCAGACCTTGCCATTGTGAAGGCGTGGAAGGCGGATGAAAGCGGCAATCTTGTGTTTCGCAAGACCGCGCGCAATTTCAACCTGCCGGCGGCGACCTGTGGTAAAGTCTGCGTGGTCGAGGTGGAGGAAGTGGTGCCCGTGGGCAGCCTGGATCCGGATTGCATTCATCTGCCCGGCGTCTATGTCCAGCGCATGATATTAGGGGCGCCCTATGACAAGAAGATCGAGTTTCGCACGGTACGGGAGCGCGAGACAGTTTGATGCGCCTTGGGGTTGTTTTTTTTGCATTGTTGCTTGCAACCCCATCGCAGGCAGCGCCGGTGGAGCGGCCTGCGCTGCCCGATGTCAATCACCCCTATCTAAGCATCGCACGCTATGCGCTGTCGCAGGCGCACCGTCGTGAGGCGGGGCAGGGGGTGCGCTCGGCGGTACTGATCGAACGTGTCTCATTGATCGAACCGCGCGCGGTCGATTGCGGCAACAAGCCTTTTGCCATCGCGATCGATATGGATGCGGCCCCTGGCGAAACGATTATTGAGGGCGAACCGGAGGGTTTCGGTGAACTGCTGGAAGCGCTGCGCCGGAACGATATCGCAATCGCCTGGCTGAGCGATCGCCGCAGCGACGAACTGGTGGCCGATCTACACCGCTTGGGTGCGGGCGATGTGCCTGCGTTCAAACCGGGCGATATTGAGCTGTTCGCCTATCCGGGCCTGCGCAAACAGGATCATCGCTGGAATCTGGCTGCCAGCCACTGCGTTGTTGCTATCGCGGGCGATCAGCGAACCGATTTCGATGAATTGTTCGCCTATTTGCGCGATGCCGACTATGCGATCCGCCTCGATGCCTGGATCGACCGCGGCTGGTTCCTCCTTCCCCATCCGGTGTCCGTTGCCGATGCTCCCTCGCCACCGGCAGAAATAGAAAGCAAGCCATGACTCAAGAGACGCTTACCAAAGGCTGGACCCGTGACCAGATGGCTGCGCGTGCCGCGCGCGAGCTACAGGACGGTTTTTACGTCAATCTGGGCATCGGCATCCCGACGCTGGTAGCGAATCATATTCCCGCAGGGATGGAAGTCACCTTGCAGTCGGAAAACGGCATGCTGGGTATCGGACCCTTCCCTTATGATGACGAGGTCGACCCCGACCTGATCAACGCCGGCAAGCAGACGATCAGCGAACTTCCCAAATCCGCCTATTTCGATAGCGCGGCAAGCTTTGCGATGATCCGCGGCGGGCATATCGACCTGACCGTGCTTGGTGCGATGGAAGTTGCGGAAAACGGCGACATTGCCAATTGGATGGTGCCCGGCAAGATGATCAAGGGCATGGGCGGTGCGATGGATCTGGTCGCGGGGGTGAAGAAGATCATCGTGGTGATGGAGCATGTGGCCAAGGACGGCTCACCCAAATTCATCCCTCAATGCAGCTTGCCGTTGACGGGTAAGAATGTGGTCGACATGGTGATTACCGATCTGGCGGTGTTTCAGCGTGCGGATCACCAGTCGCCGTTCAAGCTGATCGAGCTGGCACCGGGGGTTACGGCTGAAGAAGTCGCGGCGAAGACGACCGCGGATTATGTACAATAAGAGCGATTTGATTCGCCTTGTCCGGACATTGCCGCGGCGTTGCTCGTCTGGTTAGCGCCAAGGGTCGGTGCCTGGCTTGGGCTTGCAATCATGGTTAGCGACGTCACAGTGAACGGCTGGATTATTTTTGGCGCGGAATATTCCTGGTTTTCTTTCGCGCTGTTGTTGCAGACGCTATTCCTGTCGTTCGTGCTGGCAAGCTTTGCCCGCGTCGCAAATGCGACTCGTCTCATATTGGTGCCACGCGAAACCTTTTAAGGCACAAGGCCGTTTATCACGGACAGGAAACAAAAGACTAAAGTGCCCCGTATCGCCAAAATCCTGATCGCATTGGCCATGCTAACCCTGACCGGATGGTATGGTATCAGCCTTGTCGGCGGCGAGGAGCCGGTGGTCGAGCCACGCGCCACGAATAGCGCATCCATTGGTATTGAAGGCGATCTGCCCGATACACCGGGCGAATGGCGAGGTCGTGTCGACTATCGCAAATTCGACGAACAGCTTACGGCCTTGGCGTCGCACTCCGAGATGGCCGGGCTCGCGGTTGCCGTGATCGAGGATGGCAGGCTGCGTTTTATTCAAACCTATGGCTTTGCCGATCGTGATGCACGCGCACTCGTAACTCCCGAGACGGTGTTCCGCTGGGCGTCGGTTTCCAAAACGGTAACGGGAACGCTTGCCGCCGAACTGGCAAGCGAGGGGGCAATCGAACTTGCGCAGCCTGTCGCTCGTTGGCGCACTTCGCTGCGACTGCCGGGCGGTGCCGAACAACGATTGCCATTCGGGCAATTGCTGTCGCAGCAGACCGGCCTGACAAAGAACGCCTATGACGAGAAACTGGAGGACAATGGCAATCCCGCGATATTGCGCGCCAGTTTGTTCGGTGCGCCGCTGCAATGTGCGCCCGGTACCTGCCATACCTATCAGAACGTCGCCTTCGATGCCGCAAGCGAGATATTGACGCAGGCCACGAAACGCCCCTTTGCGACGGCGGTCGAAGAACGCTTTTTCAAACCGCTTGGCATGACGAGTGCGAGCTACGGTATCGCCGGGCTTACGGGCGCGAAAAGCTGGGCGCGGCCGCACGATGCGACCAAGGTACGGGATTTGCGCGAATATTATTGGCGTGTCCCGGCTGCTGCCGGGATCGAAAGCAATATCGTCGATTTCGCTCGCTGGATGCAGGGGACAATGGGGGAGCGGCCCGACATTCTGCCTGTTGCCGCGCTTGAACTTGCCCAAGCGCCTCGCGTTGCGACCGCAGATTTATACAGCGGCGATCTGCGCGCGGCGACTGCCGATCCGCACTATGGGCTCGGCTGGCGCAGCTTCACTTATGGGGGGCACCGGCTCGTCGGACATTCGGGCGCGGTTGACGGCTACCGCGCGACGATGATTTTCGAACCGGCAACACGTACCGGTGTCGTCGCGATGTGGAACAGCAACTGGGGCATCCCTTTTCGCATTCCGTTCGCTGTGTTCGACAGCTACCATCGCCGCGAAGCATCGAACTGGCTGAAGCTTGACGATATTTCACTGGCTGGCGTTGCCGCAGGGGATGCGAAATTCGATAGCGGTTCAGGGTCATGACCCTAATTTCCAAATGACCGATCGATCCGAAGATCATCCAGATCTGCGTCGAATTCGCCGAGCGTCAAAATTCCTGCACACGCATAGGCGCCTGTCAGCAACGCCTGCCCATCGCGCAGGCGTCGTAATAGGGCAATGACGGCTAGAATGGGAATATAGGGCCCCGACCGGCCTACGGCATCGAGGCTCCAATATCGTTTGGCATGCTTTGCTTCAGCATCCACGCCATTGACCTCGACCGTCATCGCACCTTTGTCGCTGCCGAACGGTCGCAGCCAGACGGCTAGCCGGTGCAGGATCCGTGCGGCCGGTAGCAACGACTCGATCAGCCCGACGCGAACAGGCAGCGACAGCAATAACAGTCCAAGATGCATGATCGATAGCTCGACCCCTGCGAAAAACTCGGCGGCCCGGGTCGGTCGGTAGCGTGCAACGAGCAGGTCCTGATCGGGTGTATCGCACACACTTGCCCAACGCATGCCGGCATTGCTCGTATGGATGCAATGAGTCATCCCCCAGCCAGGGACGTTCTGCCATTGACCTTCACGGAATACCCGGATCGGTTTTCCGGCATAGGATAGGATCGATTCGACCACCGCCAGCCCGCGTGGGGCCCGGTTTCCAGGAAAGATGCCAACCTTGATCGTGTCGATACGCTGCCAACCTGCAGTCAGATGGTCGATAACCGCGTGCGATAGGGCTGGCACCGAACTTGCGCCGCTAACGATGCCGATGCCCGCCAATTTGGCCGCATCATCGAAGCAGGAAATGGCGGCTACAAAATCACGGGAATCGGCAAGGTCGATATAATGCACGCGAGCGGCGAGTGCCGCTTCGATCACCTGCGTGCCGCAAGTCTGGAACGGGCCGGAGGTATCAATGACAATATCGATGCCCGTCAGATCGGCACCGGTCATCTTGTTGCGATCAAGCGGACGGATCGCGGCATCGGGCGCATGATCCGCCGCGACTTGCGAAAGTTTCTCGCGGCCCCGTGCACTTAGAACCAGTTCGAACCCTGGCTCGCGCGCTAGACGCTCGACCAGCCGAGACCCGAATACCCCGGTCGCGCCCAAGATCAGGACGCGCAGCATCTTAAGGTTGATCGCGGAATAGGGCATGCTGCGCGATCAATAGGCCGAACAGCGGATGGGTAAGTCGAAGGTCAAAGGCGAAACGGCCTTCACCCAGATCGCGGTGCGTAACCAAGGTCTCGCCGGGGGAGAGCCAGCGGGGCAGGGCAATGCGCAGCTTTCCGATCGCGAAGAAATAGGATTGGCTTCTGAAAGACAACCGGTCGGGGGCGGCTTCGATCGTCAGCGCCATCCCGAAACCGCCGCCAATCCATTCTTCAAGACCCGTCTTTCCGGTAAAAGCCTTGGCGCTGTTGATGATCTGCGGAGCACCCCGGTTGCGGTGATAGATGCGCGTCCAGCGTTGTCCGCCGGTTTGCATGTCCTCACTCACTATGACGACTGCCGGAACGCCTCTGTCGTTATAGAGCGGCAGCGGTGCACCAATGATCCGGCATATGGTCGCCAGCGTGCGACCGGCCATATTGCGCTGCGTTTCAACGATTTCCCCTGTATAAAGGGCCAACCCGCATGCAATCAGCCTTTTACTGAAACGGCGCTGGATAGCGGGGCGCAGCATCGCCCAATCCTCGCGCCCGACAAGCTGGCGAAAACGGCTGTCGTAAAGCGGCTCGGTTGCTTTCAGCGGTTGCGTCTTAACCTTATGTCTTGCAATCCAGGCCATGCTTTTCCCCTTATTTTACTTTCGCACCTATCCCCGCAAATTTCGTTATCGCTGTTCCCATCTTTATCAGTTTCATCAGCACTGGCTTGGGTACTGAAATCATCTGGTCATGCCAGTGCGACATGGTGGTAACGAAATCGAGCATCGCCTGCAGCCTTGCACGGGCCACCGGATCGATTCTGGCATCGCGCTTGGCCTCGCTAACACAAGCTTTCAAAGCGGCTTCGGCTGGATCGACTTCACGCGCCTTGCGCCCTTTGGCGATCCGGGTGACGATTTCCCACACATCGGTTTCGGCGGCATAATGATCGCGGCGGTCGCCCAGCACGGGTACGCGGTGGATCAACTGCCAGTTCAAAAGCTCGCGTATCGAATTGGAAACATTTGATCGCGCCATGCTCAATCGATCGGCAATATCCTCCGCCGTCATGGGTGTGAGGCTAAGATAAAGCAACGCATGAATTTGCGCGACCGAGCGGTTGACGCCCCATTGGCCACCCAGATCGCCCCAATGCAGAATAAAGCGCGATACGGATAGCGGCATGATATCATTTTGATCGGTAATTTCTGTCATGACAGAAATATCTGAAATAAGTGTGATTGTGTCAAGTGAAATTTGCGCTGGTGACTGTTGATGATATGGGTAGAGGATGACCTACACCTTGATCACGGCCAACCGCAATTATTCCAGCTGGTCCTTGCGTCCATGGCTTTTGATGAAAGCGCTGGAAATTGCGTTCGAAGATCGGCTGGAACCGTTCACCAAGCCGAATAATTATGAAGAGTTCCGCACCTTTTCCCCCACCGGCCAGGTGCCGGTGCTCTTGCATGAGGGGCGGACGATCCATGATTCGATGGGGATCACACTTTATCTTGCTGATCGGCATGAGCGTGTCTGGCCCTATGATCCCGATGCCCGCGCCTGGGCGCAATGTGCGGCGAGTGAGATGCACTCGGGTTTCTCCGCGCTCAGGAACGATTGCACGATGAACGTTGGCGTTCGTGTGAAGCCCCGCCCGATGTCCGATGCGCTCAAAGCAAATATTGCGCGCATTCGGGAGCTGTGGGAGGAAGGTCTGACCCGCTTTGGCGGGCCGTTTCTGGCCGGTTCTGAATTCAGTGCAGTTGATGCCTTTTACGCACCCGTTGCCTGGCGTGTACGAACCTATGGGCTGGATGTGGGTGCCGGGCAGGCTTGGGTGGATCACATCATTGCCCATCCGGCAATGGCCGAGTGGGAGGCCGAGGCGTTACAGGAAAGCTGGCGCGAGGTTGGTCATGAGGAAGAGCTGCGGGAATGCGGTGAAGTGATCGCGGATTATCGTGTGGGGTAGGGTGCGTCGTCGACATGATCCGGCTGAACCGAGATTTTTAACATTTTTACACTAAGTCCAGCGGTATGGAAAAAGCCGGTTTCATCGGAATGGGCATTGGTCTCGCCGCAGTTGGCGTTGCGATTGCTATGCTGATTAGTCGCAAAACGGATTATGTCGAAGTGCCAGGCACGATCGTAGAGATTACACAGAAATGTTATTATACCGGGATCATCAAGCGCAAGGATATCAATAGTACCAACTTTGTGCCTTCAGACGAGCGGTCATGCGGCGGCTTGGAACCGGTGCCTGGCTATGCCGAACCCTATCGGACAGCCCGCTTTCTGTTCGTCCGAACACGCTATCAGTCGCCAATCGATGGGCAGATCCATGAATTTGTATCACGCAACAGTGCAGCGGCGATCCATGAACCTATCCGTCCGGGCAGTCGGATTACCGTTGGTGCCCATAAATCCGTGCTTGATGAGGCAATCGTGAAAAGGTGGAAATAGCACGAAGGTAAGCAGCGAACCGGGAGCGCACTTTTCTCTGCATAGCCAAATAACGCGCCGCCTTCGACCAGGCGCTGAAGCCCCTCCCATTTTCTTGCGTTCCCGTCTCTTATCAAACAGGAATAGAGCACAGCCTTACCGCTCCCCCGCCATCTTCAAAACCTCTTTCCACTCCTCAGGCCGCACCTTGCCAACCGACAGGCGCGAGAGGCGGACGAGGTCCATTTCGGCGAGCCTTGGATTGGCTTTGACGGCCTTCAGCGGCACTGGGCTGGCAAGCTTTTTCACCGGCTTCACCCGAACCGCTACGAAGCGGCCTTTTTCATCGGTTGGGTCGATAAAGGCTTCCTCGCTTATTTCTATTATGCCTACCACTTCGACGCCAATATTGCTGTGATAGAAGAAAGCGAGATCGCCCTTCTTCATGGCTTTCAGGTTGAGCGCTGCGCCATGGTTGCGCACACCGTCCCACATGCCTTCCTTTTCCGCCACCAGATCATCCCAGCCATAGACGTCGGGCTCGGATTTCATCAGCCAATATTGTTTTGCCACCAAGACCTCCTTATTTTTTGTTCACGGGATTTGTGCCATCTGATTTTGTTGGCGACTCTTTAGGCGAATGGTTAAGGGCAAGTCCATGATGCAGATGCCCGATATTTCACTTGAGCGCGGCAATCCGGATGAGATTGCCCGGGCGCTTGGCAACAGTTTCAAGACCTATGGTTTCGCCAAGGTGATCGATCATGGCCTCGATCCGCAATTGGTGAAGGAAGCCTGGCGGTTATCGAAAGAATTGTTCGACCAGCCCGAAGAGACCAAACGCCGCGGCTATGATGCGGCTATTGCCGGGCAGCGTGGGTACACGCCGTTCAAAACCGAGATCGCCAAGGGTGCCGACCACCACGATCTAAAGGAATTCTGGCATGTCGGTCGCACGCTGCCGGCAGGGCATGCGCTGGAGGGCAGGATGCTCCCCAACATCTGGCCCGACGCCGTGCCTGGTTTCCGCGAGGTATTCGAACGGCTTTATGCCGATTTCGACCGTATTGGCGCGCGCATCCTTTCCTATATCGCCATCTATCTGGGGTTGTCGGCGGACTGGTTCGCCGACAAGACCGAAGTGGGCAATTCCGTTTTGCGTCTCCTCCACTATCCGCCGATACAGGGGGATACCGAAGGCTGCATACGCGCCGGGGCGCATGAGGATATCAACCTGATCACGCTGCTGCTGGGCGCGGAAGAGGCTGGCCTGCAAATCCTGCGTCCCGACGGCAGCTGGATGGATGTTTCCCCGCCTGCAGGGGGGATCGCGGTGAATGTCGGCGATATGCTGCAACGGCTGTGCAACCATGCGCTGCCTTCGACCACGCACCGTGTCGTCAACCCCAGCGGCGAGCGATCGAGATACAGTCGCTATTCGATGCCTTTCTTCCTGCATCTTAATTCGGATTATGCAATAAGGACGCTGCCACAGTGCGTGAATGCCGACAATCCGGATCGCTATCCCGAACCGATCCTGGCCGATGATTATCTGCGCGAACGATTGATCGAGATCGGGCTGCTTAAGACGTAACGGACTCTGGCGGCTTGCGGCGGACCACGAGGTTTACGACTTCCATAAAGGTTTTTCGGGCGACGAACCACAACAGCCCGGCATATAGGGCAGCACCAACCATTGTCAGCAAAGCCAGATGCAACGGTGCAGGCATGTCATGCCATAGCCATAGCACCAGATACCGGTCGGCAAGCCACACAGTCGCCGCCATCAGAAACGCTGTACTTAAACCGGGCAGCACCGCCTGAAACAGTCCGTTCAATGTGAAGCCGACATGCGGCTTGGCCTGGTAGATGGTGAACGCCAGCAACAGCGGGAAGGCGATCAGCCACCCCCAGGCCAGCCCGTTGACACCATATTGCACGGCAAAAAGATAGACGCTGGGCATAAGCACCGCGCCCGCAATCGAGTTTCGCATCGTCATATGCGGCATGCCCAGTCCATTCATCACGGGCTGGAACAAAAATTGCAGCGCGGCAAAGGGCATGGCCAGCGCCAGTATCGTGACAAGCGGAATCGATTCGACCCATTTGGGCCCCATAATCGTTTCGACAAAAGGCCCGGCCGAAATCGCCATGCCGAAGTAGAGCGGGAAAGCGACGAGCATGATCAGTCGCACGGCTTTCAGAAAGGCGGAAGACAGAGCTGCCTTGTCATGCTGTATGCGCGAATAGGCCGGAAACGCGACTTCGTTGAGAGGCGGGATGAACTTGGTTGCGAACAGCTGCGTGATCATCAGCGCTTCCGCATAAAGACCCAGCCTATGGTTATCGAGCGCGCGACCGGCGATGAATATGTCCGACTGGCTTTGGACAATGAAAAAACCATGGCTGATCAGCAATGTGCCGCCAAAGGTAAAGATATAGCCTGCGCCTTTGAAGTTGAAGCTTGGCAGATAACGGAAATTGGTAGCGATCACCATGCCGACAGCACGGGTCCAGAAAATAGCTATCGGCGCGAACACCAAAGTCCATACGCCATAACCGCCAAGCGCCAGGACAAGCGCCACACAGGCTCCGGACAGCGCGGAAAGCAGATTGACAATAGCCGGCTTTTTAAACTCCAATTCCCGCGTGACCAACGCTTCGGGCAGTATAAGAAAAGGCGTGGCCAGGAAGATCAATGCCTGCCAACGCAGCATATCGGCAACGATAGGCTCCTTATAATAGGCCGCTGCAAGCGGTGCGGCGACCAGCACTTGGATCAATGCAAGGCTGCCATTCAGGAGAATCATCATGCCAAAAGCTTGCTTGATTCGAATTTCCTCAATCTTCTCAGACTGGATCAAGGCGCTGACAAAGCCATATCCGTTCAGGAAATTGAGAAAAATCAGTACTGCGGCCGACATGGCGAACAGGCCGTAATCGCTCGGATCAAGAATCCGCAAGACGGCAAGTGTCACGCCCCAGCTGATTATCTGCGCTATGATTTGTGTGCCGGAACGCCAGAAAACCGCCGTTTTTACGCGGTTTCCGAAATCCGCTTTCGTTGTGGCATCCATTTTCTGTGCTTCCTCCATCCCCATCCAACTATCGGAAACAATTTACGATTTCACACGTTTTTGGCGCTTCTGACATTTTTTGAAATAAAATTGCAAAAAGGCTGTTGACCGAATCGAAGAGCGCGCCTAGATGCCCGTTCACCGGACGGGACGCCAACGCTTCCACGGCTCGGTCGCCAACATAGCAGGATACTCATTCCTCCGGTAAGAATATCGGGGAACCTTGAGTGTCCGGTTTTTTGTCGGTGGGTTTCCGGAAACGGTGACTGGCTCTTTGACATTGTGATGATAAGATGAAGGGACATGTGGGCGGCGGCCCCGGTTTCTGCGGCTTCAAGGCGCAGAGTGATCGGGTAACCAAAATTGCCGACTTGCACATATGTCCTTACGCATATCCATAAGTAATGACAGTTTGTGCAGGACGGCTCCTTGAAATTTCGGTCGTTTGCCTCGGGTTTTCCCCCGGAGCAGATGATTGCAAATCAAACTTGAGAG
>JBOFLS010000125.1:0-23280 GCA_051657985.1 Sphingorhabdus sp.
AGCGCGATCCTGGAGGATGCACGCCGCCTGCTTTTGGGTTTCGACGATCTTTCGACCGCGGCACGGCTCGATGCGGGCAATCTTGAGGTGGAAGAAGGCAGCACCGATTGCGCGTGGTTGCTTGAAAAGCTTGCCGGGCGTTTGGTTCCGATCAGCGATGCCATCGGTGTGCAAGTCAATCTTACAAAAGCCGATCCGATCCGTCCCTTTGCAGTGGAGCGCGATATCGCCGAACGCATATTCTCCCGCCTGCTTTCCTCGATCATTATTGGCGGGAGCAAGGGAGAGGTTTTAAATGGCCGGTTCCGTACCGAACTGGGAACGATGACTCATAACAGTTTCCGATTGGATCTTCCTAAAAGTCTGATTGGAGTGAACGAGGAGGAACTGCTAGGCTCTATTCCCGTGCTCGATGAGAAGATTGCGCAATCTACCGCATCGCCCTTGCTGGGCCTTGGCTTCTCCCTTAGGCTGGTACGCAATCTGGCACGCAAGGTTGGCGGCGATTTACGCTTTTTGAAGGAAAGCTTGCTACTTACCCTGCCTGCAACGCAGAATGATCATTTGAGCATCAGAGATATCGGGGGCGATTAATAATGTTGGCGACAGGGGCAGCGACAAAGATGGTCGATATGCCTCATTTCCCGCACCAAGGCGATAGTGTGGACCTGTCAAAGCTCGGTGGACCCACCTTTGTCGTAACAGTCGATACCGAAGAAGAATTTGATTGGGCCGCACCCTTTTCACGCAATCGACACGATCTTACGCATCTTGAGGGAATAGGCAGATTTCAGTCGCTCTGCGAAAGCTATGGAGTGCAACCGGTCTATCTGATTGATTACCCGGTCGCAGCCAATGATTATGGTGCCGAACTTTTTCATGATTTTGCAAAGCGCGAAGTAGCCGAAATCGGTTTGCAACTGCACCCTTGGGTGAACCCTCCCTTTGACGAAGCCGTAACGCCTTATAATAGTTTTGCCTGTAATCTTGTGCCAGAACTTGAAAGGGCAAAACTGTTTGCGTTGTATGAAATTATTGAAAAGCGTATTGGTGTCGCTGCAGAAAGTTATCGTGCTGGACGCTATGGTGCAGGCGCTTATACACCGGCATTTCTTACAGAACTGGGTGTTAAAGTGGACACCTCTGTACGCTCGCTATTTGATTACAGCCAACAAGGCGGACCCAATTACGCCCGTTGTCCATTAACGCCTTATTGGGTCAATGACCGGGCGCTGCTGGAATTGCCGGTTACGAGCGTATTTGGGGGTGCGGCAAAATTTGCAGGGCCACTTATTTTTGATCGAGGCTTTCAGTCGGAACCCATGCGGGCCTTACTAGCGCGGGGGCGTCTGCTTGAACGGATCGCGCTTACGCCTGAGGGCATTCCTGCCGACAAAGCTATCGATGCCATCGATCTCGCCTTGAAGGCACCGCTGCCCGTACTGGTTTTTTCCTTCCACTCACCTTCTCTTGCCGTGGGCCACACCCCCTATGTTCGCGATACCTATGATCTTGAAAAATTCTACGCGTGGTGGATACGGGTCTTTGATCATCTCAAGGCAAAAAATATACGTCCGGCGACTTTCAAGGACGTTGCTGCGGCTGCATTTTCATAAACGGGTGAATTGGCGCTTGCCTTTTCCTCTATGCATCCGCTATCGGCGCTTTTCCCAAGGGGGCCTGTAGCTCAGTTGGTTAGAGCTGGCCGCTCATAACGGCTAGGTCGGGGGTTCGAGTCCCTCCGGGCCCACCAGCCTTTCTTGGGCTTTGAAATATCCCGTGTCGGGGAGTAGCGCAGCCTGGTAGCGCATCTGCTTTGGGAGCAGAGGGTCGCAGGTTCGAATCCTGTCTCCCCGACCATTTCTTCCTATCTGTCCGATTTTCTCATAATCGGGGCGTTTGCCCGTGTTGACCGGAACTTCATGGGCTGCTTCGCGCTTTGTCACCATGCCCGACGATTTTTCCAGCAATGACAAGGCCCGTGGACGCGCCGTTCCCACTGGCCGTTTCTCTCGCCTCGCGACCTTCGGTAAACTGGCAGGTGGTGTCGCCGGTGGAATGTTGAGCGAAGGGGCGAGGCGCTTGGCCAGTGGCGAGCGCCCGTCCTTTGAAAACATGATCCTCACCCCCGGCAACGCAACGCGCCTGGCCGATCAGCTTTCGCATTTACGCGGAGCGGCCATGAAGCTGGGGCAGATGATATCGATGGATGCGGGCGATTTCCTGCCGCCTGAGCTTTCGGACATATTGGCGCGGATGCGCAATCAGGCTTACCGCATGCCGCCGCAGCAACTCGACAAGGTATTGAAGGCCGAGTGGGGTGATGGCTGGCGGCGGCGCTTTGCGCATTTTGAGGCGGGACCGATGGCGGCTGCCTCAATCGGTCAGGTCCACCGCGCGACACTACCCGACGGACGCAAACTGGCGATCAAGGTGCAATATCCCGGGGTGCGCGAAAGCATCGATGCCGATGTCGACAATGTCGCGACCTTGCTGCGCATATCGAAGCTGCTTCCGCCCGAGCTCGACCTTCAGGAACTGCTCGACGAGGCCAAGCGTCAGTTGAACGAGGAAGCGGATTATATCCGTGAAGCAGAGCAGACCCAACGCTATGCAGAACTGTTGCAAGGCGATGATCGCTATGTCGTCCCGGCAATCGAAAATGCGCTGACAACGCCGCGTGTGCTCGCAATGGATTATATCGAGGCCCGCCCGATCGAGACATTGACCGAAGCGCCACAGGAACAGCGCGACCGTTTGATGTCGGCACTGATTGAGCTTGTGCTTGCCGAATTGTTCGATTTTGGCGTGATGCAGACCGATCCCAACTTCGCCAATTACCGCTGGCAACCCGACAGCGAGCGACTGGTGCTCCTCGATTTTGGCGCGGCAAGGGACGTGCCGCCGCAAACTGCAGCCTCTTATCGCGCGATGATCGAGGCGGGGCTTGCCCGCGATCGCGATAGCATGCGCGATACCGCGGTCGCCAACGGCTTTCTGGGGGAGGCAGCGGCAAAGACGCACCGCGACGTTGTCGACCGGATAATCGCCGCCGTGGATGAGGCGCTGAACAGGCCGGGGCCTTTCGATTTTGCCGACCGCGCGTTCGTTCCCGTGATCCGCGAAGAAGCCAAAGCCTTGCTGGCCGATCGATCAAGCTGGCATGTGCCGCCGGTTAATACGCTGTTCGTTCAAAGAAAGATCAGCGGCACGGCGCTGCTTGCGGCGCGATTGAAGGCGAAGGTCGATGTGAAAGGCTTGGCGGCGAAGGCGATTGGAGATCATATGCCAGGCTAGAGAATATCACTCCATCCCTCTTTGCTCCGCAATCTCCTCCTGTGCCTCTTCCTCGACCAGCTTCGCCGCTGCGTCGGCGGCCTCCTCTATATTACGGGCTTCGGTCTTCACCGCATTTTCTGTATCGTCGTCGACAATCTGCTGGGCCGCCTTTTCCGCCTCGACAGGGGTGGGTTCTTCGGTGCAGGCTGACGCCAATATTAGGCAAATAAGAACAGTATATTTCATGGTTGTGGTTCCTGTTTGGGTTTGCCTTCATCATTGTCTGCAGCAAGGGTATGAACGTGGGGGTTTGTCGGCTCAGCTTATGCGGCTTAGCCAGCTTTTCCATCTGTGCCAATCCCGGCTTGCGGGCAAAGCCTGGCGTCGCTAGGGGAACGCTCAAAGTCAAACGCTCCGCTGCACCGGCGCAGGCTGGTGCCTATTTCGTCTTGCGGTTTCGACCGACCGACGCGATAGGTCCCCACCTTCGCTGGGGCGACGACCTCAAATACAGTGAGAAAAAAATATGGCCGCCCAATACGCCTTTGTCATGAAGGGGATGACCAAGACCTTCCCCGGCGCGCAGAAACCTGTGCTCAACAACATCCACCTGCAATTCTATCAGGATGCGAAGATCGGCATCGTCGGGCCAAACGGCACGGGTAAATCGACGCTGATGAAAATCATGGCCGGGATCGACAAGGATTTCGTTGGGGAGGCTTGGCCGGGTGAGAATATCACTGTGGGCTATCTGGCGCAGGAACCGCAGCTTGATCCGACCAAGAATGTCAAAGAGAATGTCATGGACGGGGTGCGCGAAACCGCGGACATGGTCGAGCGTTTCAACGAAATCAGCATGATCATGGCCGATCCTCCGGAAGATGCCGATTTTGACGCACTGATGGAGGAAATGGGGACGCTGCAGGAAAAGATCGATGCAGTCGATGCCTGGACGCTTGATAATCAGCTGGAAATCGCAATGGACGCGCTGCGTTGTCCCCCGGGTGACTGGTCGGTCGAAAATCTGTCGGGTGGTGAGAAGCGCCGCGTTGCGCTCACTCGGCTGCTGCTCGAAAAGCCTGATATCCTGCTGCTTGACGAACCGACCAACCACCTCGATGCCGAGAGTGTTGCTTGGCTGGAAAAGCACTTGGTCGATTATAAGGGCAACGTCATCCTCGTCACCCACGACCGCTATTTCCTCGACAATGTGGTCAACTGGATCCTCGAACTCGATCGGGGGCGGTACTTCCCCTATGAGGGCAATTATTCGACCTATCTGGAAAAGAAAGCCAAGCGCCTCGAGCAGGAAGCGCGCGAGGATGCCGGCAGGCAGAAGGCGATCAAGGACGAGCTGGAATGGATCCGGCAAAGTCCTAAGGCCCGCCAAACCAAGTCCAAGGCGCGTATCAAGAGCTTTGAACAACTGGTCGAAGCGGCCGAAAACCGCACCATTGGCAAGGCGCAGATCGTTATCCAGAACCCCGAACGGCTTGGCAGCAAGGTGATCGAGGTCAATGGCGTCACCAAGGCCTATGGCGACAAGCTGCTGTTTGAGAACCTGTCGTTCACCATTCCACCTGGTGGCATCGTTGGCGTTATTGGGCCCAACGGCGCGGGTAAGTCGACTTTGTTCCGGCTGATTACCGGGCAGGAAACTCCCGACAGCGGCAATGTGGTGATCGGCGATACCGTCCATCTGGGCTTTGTGGATCAGAGCCGCGATCATCTCGATCCCAACAAGAATGTCTGGGAAGAGATTTCGGGCGGGGCCGATTTCATGAAGGTCGGCAAGTTCGAAACCCCGACCCGCGCTTATGTCGGCGCTTTCAACTTCAAGGGCGCAGATCAGCAGAAAAAGGTCGGCCAGCTATCGGGCGGTGAACGCAACCGCGTGCATATGGCAAAGATGCTGAAAGAGGGCGGCAATGTGTTGCTGCTCGACGAGCCTACCAACGATCTCGACACCGAAACATTGGCGGCGCTCGAAGAAGCGCTGGAAAGCTTCGCCGGTTGCGCGGTGGTGATCAGCCACGACCGCTTCTTCCTCGACCGTCTGGCGACGCACATATTGGCGTTCGAAGGCGACAGCCATGTCGAATGGTTCGAAGGCAACTTTGAGGCTTATGAAGAAGACAAGATCCGCCGCCTGGGCGAGGAAGCAACAAGGCCGCACCGGACGAGCTACAAGAAGATGACGCGTTAAGGCTTGCGCTATCGGGGTGGAAAACAACCGTAGTGCTGAGCCTGTCGAAGCACGCCTCAAGTTTTGCGCTGATGCTGAGAAGCGCCGTTCACCTGCGGTGGCCTTCGGCTCCGACAGGCTCAGGGCTGCGGTGTTTTTTCAAGGGTGAGTTTCCATGCCGAACAGCGACCACGCGCCAACTCTGGAAGAGATAGAACGGCTTGCCCGGGCGGCGCTTTCGCGCATCCCGGAACCGTTCGCGGCGCATTTGGGTGCCATCGTGCTGGCGATCGAAGATTGGCCGACACGCGAACTGCTCGACAATATGGGAATTGCCGATCCCTATGAGCTCACCGGCCTGTATGAAGGCTGCCCGGTCGGCGAGAAGTCGGTGGAGGATTTTGCGCTGATGCCGGATAAGGTGACGCTGTTCCGCCGCCCGTTGCTCGATGAATGGGCCGACACCGGCGTGTCGCTGGCCGAATTGGTCAATCATGTCGTGGTGCACGAAATCGGTCACCATTTCGGTCTGAGCGACGAACAGATGGAGGCTATTGAGCGGTCGATGGATTAGTTCCTCTGGCGAAACTAACCCCTATAATCGCAAGCATCGCTGCCACAAAACCAGGCACGATCTCATACATCGCGCTGCTCCATCCCAAGGCGATCCAGCTTATTACGACCAGCGCGCCCGTTACCATCCCGGCTAGAGCCCCGGCCAGCGTCATTCGCGGCCAGGTTAGTGCCAGAACTATCACGGGGCCGAAGGCAGCGCCAAAACCGGCCCAGGCGTTGCTGACGAGGCTGAGCACGCTGCTTTCGGGATTTTGCGCAAGGATCATTGCAACCCCGGCGACCGCGACCACCGACAGCCTTCCGACGGCGACGATTTCCTTTTCGCTGGCCTCGCGGCGGATGAAGAGGCGGTAAATATCCTCGGTTAGCGACGATCCCGTCACCAGCAATTGCGCTGAAATCGTACTCATGATTGCGGCCAGAATGGCGGCAAGCAGGAAGCCGACCGCAACCGGCGCGAACAATTCACCGGCAAGCACGATAAAGATCGTTTCAGGGTCAGCAACGGTCAGCCCCTTATTTTGCGCATAAACCCGCCCGATCAACCCGACGAGCACCGCGCCTGTGAGCGTAATCGCCATCCAGGCCATGCAAATGTTGCGGGCGATCGGCATTTCCTTGACCGAACGGATCGCCATGAAGCGCACGATGATATGCGGCTGCCCGAAATAGCCGAGGCCCCAGGCGGCAGTCGAGATAATGCCGAGGACGGTCGTTCCCGCGAACAAACTGGTCATCTTGGGATCGATATTGCGTAAACCTTCGGTCAGCGTAACGCCATCAGGCAATCCCTGCCAGGCCATCACCGGCACCACGACCAGCGCGATCGCCATGATCGTCCCCTGGACGAAATCAGTCAGGCTGACCGCCAGAAAACCGCCAAGCACGACATAGGCGACCACGACCGAGGCGGTAATCCAAAGCCCAGTCTGATAATCCGCCCCGAACGCGGTCTGGAACAGCTTGCCGCCTGCAACAAGACCAGAGGCGGAGTAGAGTGCGAAAAAAACGATGATTACGAAACTTGCCGTCAAACGGAGCAGGTGGCGTTTATCATCGAAACGGTTACCCAAAAATTCGGGGATGGTCAGCGCGTTGCCATAACGTTCGGTCTGTTCGCGAAGGCGGGGCGCGACAATGATCCAGTTGAGCAGGGCTCCCACAAAAAGCCCGATTGCAATCCATGCCTCAACCAGTCCGGAGGCATATAGCGCGCCGGGAAGCCCGAGCATCAGCCAACCCGACATATCCGATGCACCGGCAGCCAGTGCGGTCACGGCCGGACCAAGCTGCCGACCGGAAAGCAGATATTCGCTGCTGTTTGCGCTCGACTTACGCCAGGCATAGATGCCGATCCCCAGCATCAGCGCGAAGTAGATGGAAAGACTGGCAATAACTCCTGGCTGCAACATTGTTCGGCTCCCCTGGAAACAAGCCCTCTTTTGGGGCATTTAAAGACTGTTTCATGCTATAGGCTGGCACCATGCGCAATGCACTTCCTCTTTGGGCTTTTGTCAGCCTTGTCATGCCGGGCATCGCCTGCGCCGCCGAGTGGACCGGATTGGACAATAAGAGTGTACGATATCTGCAGGATGACGATCTCGCCCGCCACCGCGGCGACGCGGATTTTCTGAAAGGTATCGCTATTGCAGAGACACGTTTCCGGGAAAACGGGTTTGATTGGCATCTCTTGCGGTTCATCAATACAGCAAAGCCCGATGGCCCCTTATGGGTCGTTCCCCATGATGACGAAGACGCCGCGTTCGAGGCGATGATGACGGCGATCCGGCGGCATGGCGGCGTTGGCATTGCCGTCAACAGCGGGGAGGGCGGTACGCGGCAGCAATCGGGCTATGGCAGTTGCGGGGGCAGGGGGGAATCGGTCACCGCGTGCGATCCCAACCGCAATTTCGATGCAACGACACCGATTTTCACCAATGCCATCCTTGGGCAGTGGCGAATAGGCCAACCTGTCATCGCGCTTCATACCAACAGCCCGGGTTTCGCAGGCGATGGCAGTGGGGGACGCGGACATATCAGCATGGTGGATACCGATACACAGGGCAATATGCGGATCAGAGAGGGCGGCTATCTCGGTAATCGAAGCGTTGCTGTGCTGAACGATCCCGATGTCCACGCCATCCTGCCCTATCGTGCGGAAATGCCGGTCAATGAAGCGAACGACCGCTGTCGCAATGCGCTGAACGCTGCCGGAGTCAATGTCTGGCATGAAAGCGTGGGGGAGACCGATGGCTCGCTTTCAAATTATATCATGCTCAACCGCCCGTACATCGCTTATGTCAATTTCGAAGCCAAGCGCGAAACCGATCTGGGGCCGGCGGCAACCGCACAGGGCCTGATGATTGACGCGTATCTCGCAAACTGTTCCAGCTTATGGAACAAGCCAGCTTCCGGCCCAACCTCCGCCCGCTGATCGCCATTGCCAGCGTGACCGCCGATGACCGATATTGGCAAGGTAGAGATATTCCAGGCTGTCATATTCGAACAGAAGGATCGCAAAATTGGCACGAGCGGGTGCGATTTCATGATCCTCCGGCATCCGGCCTTCGATCCATGAGGGCAGGCCCGACGTCGGTTCGGCTACGGGGGTGCTGGGGGGCTGTTCGGCCAGATAGCAACGGCGGGCGAAATTGGTGGATTCCGCCCAGGCGGCGTCCGCCGCTTCGCCTTTATCGACAACCCTCGCTGTTCCGGCCAGGCGAAGCTGGATCTTTGTTTCCGGATCGTAGAACAGCACCGATGCCGCCGCGTTGCCGGCAAGTTCGGCCGTTTTGACCGAACGGCTATCGGTGTGAAAGCGCAGCAACCGCGCCTCCCAATCGGTATGGCGCAGGATCATCACGCGCTGCATCGGGCTACCATCCTCGGCCAGCGTTGCGACCACTGGGCTATGCCCTGCCGTCTTTCGGTTTGCCGCACCCTGTTCGATCAATTGCCGGGCTTCGGCAAGGCTCAGTTCCAAATCATTATAAAATGGCGGTGGTACATTCATGATCAGGCTAGAGCAAACTCGCCGCTTGCTTCATCAAGAATGTGAAGCTCGCCCTCGGCTATGCCGAAATAGGCGCCGTGCAGTTTCAATTTTCCATCCGCTTCGCGTTCGGCGATGAAGGGAAAGCTGCGCAGATTGGCCAGGCTGACCTTTACTGCCTCAAATTCCAAGCTTGTTTGCGGATTGGGGGGCGCCCGTTTCACTATGGCGTCACGCGCATCGCGGACAATATCGACCCAATCGTCGATAAAGCTTTGCCCTGGCATACCCAGGTCGACGCCTTCCAGTGCCGCTTTTATTCCGCCGCACTGCGCATGACCGAGGACAACGATGTGCCGCACGTTCAGCCCCAGCACGCCGAATTCGATTGCGGCCGAGACGCCGTGCCGTCCACCGCCGATTTCAAAAGGCGGCACCAGATTGGCTACATTGCGCAAAGCAAACACCTGACCCGGCACGGTATCGAAGATCGTTGCCGGATCGACCCGGCTGTCGCAGCAGGAAATGATCATGATCGGCGGAGCCTGACCGTCGTTGGCGAGACGATCGAACCGTTCTTTCTGCGCGATATAGGCATTGGTGCGGAAACGGCGATACCCTTCCACCAGCACTCCGAATTCGGGCATTAAAATCTTTCTCCGCGCACTACCTGAACATCGCCGACCGTAAGCAGCAGGCGGTAACTGTCCAGCAACGGGGCAATGGCATCGACTAGCGCCGCCGCCTTTGCTTCGGATGCGATCATCAGCATGATCGTCTTGGCCGCCGCCCCTGTCACGTCGTCATGACGCCACTCGCCATCGCGGCCACCACCGGCGTCGATATGGATCAGGCTCCAGCCCGAAATATCGACCTGCCGCGCGATCTTGATCAGCCGCGGAACGAGGGGGGTATCGACCAGGATTTCGATACGCTTGCGGGGAACGGTTTCAACCATGACCTATCCTATCGCCCCTGCCAATTGCGTGAACAGCGTGATGCCGATGATGATATTGAAGGGAAAGGTGATCCCCAGCGACATGGCAAGATAAATCCCGGGATCGGCTTCAGGCAACGCCATGCGCATCGCGGCGGGAACAGCGATGTAGGAGGCACTGGCCGCCAATATGCCAAGGGCTGCCGCAGAGGCGACATCCAGGCCGATTAGCGTGCCGATCGTTACACCCAGCACGCCGTTGACCAGCGGCAGGATGATCGCCAGTGCAACGAGACGAACATTCAGCTTTTTCGATTGGGTCAGCCTGCGCGCGGCAATCAGCCCCATGTCGAGCAGAAACAGGCACAATACACCGCGAAAGCCCGTGTCGAACAGGGGACGCACCGGTTCGAACCCGTCCTTGCCCGCAATCAGGCCGATGAAGAACGCACCGACCAGCAAAACGACCGAGCCATTGGCGAACACTTCGTGCATCAGGCTGCCATTGCCGCCATTGGCCTTCGTCTGCCCTTTGCGGGCAAGCCATAACCCGGTGATGATTGCCGGCGTTTCCATAAGGGCCAGCACCGCGACCATATAGCCGGCTGGTGTCAGGCCTTGTCCGGTTAGGATTTCCTTGGCGGTAACGAAAGTGACCACACTGACCGAACCATAATGCGCTGCGACCGCGCCGGCATCGATGCGGTTCAATCCGCCAATGCGGGTCAGCAAGGCAAAGGCGAAAAAGGGAATAAGAAAGCTCAACGCCAATCCCGCAACGGCTGCCCCGGCCAGATCGGCGGTAAAGCCTGAATCGGCAACCTCGATCCCGCCTTTCAGACCGATTGCCGCCATCAGATAGATCGACATAGCCTTTGCGAAAGCTTCAGGGATGGAAAGGTCCGATTTGATCAGCGCGGCAAAGATGCCGAGCACGAAAAAAAGGATGACCGGAGAGGTAAGCGTGTCGACGATCATGATACGCCTTGCCCTATGCCTCACTGAAAATGTTGGCAAGGCTTGATTGCATCGCTATCTGCACGGCAATGAACGATCCAACACCCGTCCGCATGCCCCCGCGCGAGCGCAAGCCCGACTGGATCAGGGTAAAGGCCCCGACCAGTGCCGGCTTTAACGAGACGCGCAAACTGATGCGCGATCTGAAGCTCAACACGGTATGCGAGGAGGCGGCTTGCCCCAATATCGGCGAGTGCTGGACCAAGAAGCATGCGACGGTGATGATCCTTGGCGACGTGTGCACAAGGGCGTGCGCGTTCTGCAACGTCAAGACCGGCATGCCGCGCGCAGTCGATCCTTTGGAGCCTGAGCATGTGGCGATTGCCGCGGCCAAGATGGGCCTCGAACATATAGTCATCACTTCGGTCGATCGCGACGACCTGCCCGATGGCGGGGCAAGCCAGTTCGTCAAGGTCATCGAGGCACTGCGCCGCAATACGCCGCGAACGACAATCGAGATACTAACCCCCGATTTCCGCAACAAGGCCGAAAGCGCGGTGGAGGCGATCATCGCCGCACGGCCCGACGTCTACAATCACAATCTGGAAACGGTGCCCCGGCTTTATCCGACGATCCGGCCCGGTGCGCGTTACTATGCCTCGTTGCGGCTGCTCGAGTCGGTCAAACGCCACGATCCATCGATATTCACCAAGTCGGGCGTTATGCTGGGCCTTGGAGAGGAACGAATGGAAGTCCATCAGGTTATGGACGACATGCGCAGCGCCGATATCGATTTCCTGACGATGGGGCAGTATCTGCAGCCGACGCCAAGACATACAAAGGTGATGGAATTCGTGACGCCGCAAGCCTTCGATGCCTATGCCGCAATCGCGCGCGCCAAAGGTTTTCTGCTGGTCGCCTCCAGCCCGCTCACCCGTTCGAGCTATCATGCCGGCGACGATTTCGCCAAGATGCGGGCCACCCGTGAGGTGCAGCTGGCGAAGGCGCAGTGATTCTATGACAACAGAATTGCTAAATTCGCCGTTCGTGTCGAGCGAAGACGAGACACCCGGAGTTCGCGCACGACCGACCGGCTTCTCGTCTTCGCTCGAGGCGAACGGAATTTAGCGGGTCGCCATGGTTCTGGCAGGGGGCTAGTCATGCCGCACCATCACGAACGCCGATCGCTGCCATACAGCGCGGAACAGATGTACGATCTGGTTGCAGACGTGCGCCGCTACAACGAATTCCTGCCCTGGGTGGCGGCAGTACGCATCCGCTCGGAAACCGAAACCGAAACGCTTGCCGATCTCGCGGTCGGTTTCAAATCGCTACGCGAAACCTTCAGCTCCCGCGTGATAAAGACACCCAAATCGAAAATCGAGGTCGATTATCTCGATGGGCCGATGCGGCATCTGAACAACCGTTGGCTGTTCGAGGAAAAGGGGCAAGGCTGCGTTATCGACTTCACCGTTGATTTCGCCTTCCGCAATCGGGTGTTCGAGGCAATCGCCGGACAATTTTTTGAAACGGCTCTCCGTAAGATGACAGGGGCCTTTATCGATCGGGCGAGCGAGCTTTATGGTTGATTTACGCACATTGCCCAGGCCACTGGCGGTTTACTCAATAGCCAAAAAATAAACCTGCCGCGGTCGGGGCTGGGATTAAACCGGTGAGCTATCCGGCAACAACAGCTGCAATGCATGCTTAGTCGCTGCCAACCGGATTTCCGCACGAGTCAAATCCTCACCAAACTGGATCTTGTCGGCTACCACATCCTCAGGATCTTTCCCGCGCTCGGCCAAAGCGAAAACGACCGTGCCTACAGGTTTTGCTGGCGTCCCGCCGCCAGGTCCGGCCACACCGCTGACCGCAACCGCCACATGGGCACTGCTTCGCTTCAAGGCACCTTGTGCCATTGCCCAGGCGACAGCGATCGATACCGCACCGAATGTTTCGATTAGTTCGGCATTGACGTTCAGCGTCTTGATCTTCGCCTCGTTGGAATAGGTGACGAAGCCGGAGTGCAATACAGCGCTGCTGCCGGCGATCTCGGTAATTGCGCTGGCCACCAGTCCGCCGGTACAGCTTTCGGCTGTTACGATCGTTCGTCCGATCTCGGCATTGGCCCGAACGATCTGCGCCGCCAGCTCATAAAGTTCAGCGGGCAGCGTCGCGTTCATGCGGCTTTGTTTTCGGCGGTAGCGACATAGGGACAAACTTCCAGATCATTGAAACGGCTCTTGTTGGCCACCTGTGCTTTTTCATCCTCCTTAGGCTTTTTATCCTGCGATGCCGCCAGAATGATTGCGCCCAACATAGAAGCGATATTTTGCGGGGGCAACGGAGCCATAGCGGACCAGATATTGTTCGCTATCACGCAGCTTTTGGCGTCCAGTTCTTTGCCCAGCATCTCAGGCACCATAGCTTCGACGAAGGGCAATAGCGCGGTGCCGGGCATTTGCGCCGGCATATCCTTGCCGAACAGCTTTTTCAGCGCATCCCCTGCAGCAACGCGTTCATCGGCAGCGGCAGCCTGATAGCTGGCGGTCAGACCCTCAGACCCCACAACCATAGCCGCATTGGCGGGTAGAAAGCTGCGACAGCTGGTCACCACCTGTGTGTGGAGCGATGGCAAGAGTGCGACGACAACGCTGTTGAGCTCGCTCGATGTCATACACGGCTTTACCGCCTCTGCCGCCTGCGCACCCTGATGCGAAACTATTGCGGTCAGAGCCGCGATCAATGCAAATTGCTTTTTCATATATACCCTTCATTTCATCAAGGTGGCGATAGCTTGGGCTGCTATTCCTTCACTACGACCGGTAAAGCCGAGCTTTTCGGTCGTGGTTGCTTTTATGGAAACGCGGTCGACGCCGATACCGGCAATTTCCGCTACGCGGCTACGCATAGCCTGCTTATGTGCGCCGATTTTTGGAGCCTCGCAGATCAGCGTTAAATCAAGGTGCATCAGCGTGAAGCCCGCATCGCGCACCAAACCGACGGCATGGACCAAAAACAGATCAGAGCTTGCGCCCTTCCATTCAGGATCGGTGGGCGGAAAATGGTCGCCGATATCGCCAAGCGCTGCCGCCCCCAGCACTGCATCGGTCAGCGCATGCAACGCTACGTCGGCATCGCTATGCCCTGAAAGACCCTTGTCATGTTCGATTTTCAGTCCGCACAGCCAAAGTTCCTCGCCCTTGGCAAGGCGGTGGACATCGTAACCCATTCCCGTGCGAATATCTTGCATAACATCGGCTTGGCTGATCTTGCGTTCGGAGTCATTGGTAAAATCATCGGCGAAGGTAAATTTGGCGAGCTTTTCGTCGCCTTCGACGATCGCGACCCGATAACCTGCCGCCATTGCCATGCGCGCATCATCGGTCGCCATACCCTTGAGGCACCAACGTTTGTGGGCATCAAAAATAACTTCATGACGGAAAGCTTGGGGTGTTTGAATACGATATAGCTGTTCGCGCTCAACAGTTTCAGTTAATGCGCCCAGCGCTGCACGCGAAAGGCTGTCTACGATCGGAAGCCCTGGTACTGCACTGTCGTTCGTTTCCAACGCTGTAATCATTCGGTCGATGATGGCCGCCGAAAGAAATGGTCGGGCTGCATCATGGATAAGAATATTTCCCTGAAATTGTTTTTCCTGAAGATGATGAAGCGCGTTATTGACGCTGTCTCTGCGTTCGGCCCCGCCTTCGATCAGGACAATTCCGTCCAATCCATCCAGCGCATTGCTCGCATGATCATGCTGATCGGCACCAATCACGATCAGAACTTTATCGATCTGCGGATGCGCCATAAAGGCTTCTGCGCTGTGTCGCAGCATCGGCTTGCCCGCAACTATTCTATATTGCTTTGGAACATCCCCCCCGATGCGGCTTCCGTTCCCGGCGGCAACGATGATTGCAGCTATAGGCATGCACTGCGTCCTAATCACTCAGGCCTTGCACGCCAAGCCGAATGTCGTTAGGGCGCTGCCTAATTTTTAGGCAGCCACATACGATTTCGAGATTTTGGATGAGACTGAAACCGATCTCTATCGGTCCATTGACGATTGACTGCCCCGTCGTGCTGGCACCCATGACGGGCGTCACCGACATGCCGTTCCGCACACTGGTTCGCCGCTTCGGTTCCGGCCTGAACGTGACCGAGATGATCGCCAGCCAGGCGATGATCCGCGAAACGCGTCAATCGCTGCAAAAGGCTGCCTGGCATATGTCCGAAGAGCCGGTATCGATGCAGCTTGCCGGTTGTGGCCCCATAGAAATGGCTGAGGCAGCAAAACTCAACGAGGATCGCGGCGCCGCGATTATCGACATCAATATGGGGTGTCCGGTCAAAAAGGTTGTGAATGGCGATGCCGGTTCGGCCCTAATGCGCGACCTGCCGCTTGCCGCCAGCCTGATCGAGGCGACCGTCAAGGCCGTTTCGGTGCCGGTTACGGTCAAGATGCGTATGGGCTGGGATCATTCGAGCCTCAACGCGCCCGAACTGGCCCATATTGCGGAAGATCTGGGCGCAAAGCTGATCACCGTCCACGGGCGCACCCGCAACCAGATGTACAAGGGGCATGCCGACTGGGCCTTTGTCCGCAAGGTCAAGAATGCGGTCAAGATCCCCGTTATTGTCAATGGCGACATCTGCTCCATCGAAGATGCCGACAAGGCCCTCGATCAAAGCGGAGCCGATGGCGTGATGATCGGGCGCGGCGCTTATGGCAGGCCCTGGCTACTGGGGCAGGTGATGCACTGGTTCAACACCGGCACGCGGCTGCCCGATCCGTCGATCGATGTGCAATATGACCTGATTATCGAACATTACCGCGCGATGCTCGATCATTATGGTCGGCAGGTCGGCGTGCCCTGCGCTCGCAAGCATATCGGCTGGTATACCAAGGGGCTGACAGGATCGGCCGAGTTTCGCAACATGGTCAACCGCCTCGACGATGCCGATCAGGTGTTGGGCGAACTGGCGCGTTTCTACGAACCGCTCCTGCTTCGCAATGCAGCCTGAACCATTCTATGGTGCGTTGGAACGACCAACTGACGCGGCGTTGCTTTCGGCAATTACATTGCCGCTATTACTGGCCGATAGTACCAATCGTATAGTCTTTGCCAATGAGGCCGCCGAGGCCTTTTTTGGGCGCAGCCGCCGTAAGTTGCTTACAGAAACGATTGACCGTCTACTGCTATTTTCCAGCCCAAGATTGAACAGCGCCGTCGCTTCGTTCGAAAGCGATATCAGCGCGCAGAATATGCGGCTGGAAACCGCGGGTGCAAAAGCCGCTTATGTCGATCTCAATATCTCCGTGCCGAGTGGGCGGGAAGATTGCCGGCTGTTCCTTCTGGTGCCCAGACAATCGGATCGCGACCAGATTGGCGAGCAAACCGACATCGGACGCCAACAGGCAATGGGCGCGCCAGCCATATTGGGGCATGAGATCAAAAATCCGCTAGCGGGGATCAAGGGTGCAGCACAATTGCTTGCACGCAAGGTCGCACCGCCACAAGCGCCCTTGACCGAATTGATCGTGACCGAGGTCGACCGGATTGCCCGGCTTTTGGATCAGATGCAAAATCTTGGTCGCGTGATGCCCAGGCAGCTTGGCGCAGAGAATATTCATCAGCTGATCGAGCGCGCGATCCGTTCGGTTCGCGCCGCCAATAGGACGATACCGTCAATCGACATCAGCTATGATCCATCACTGCCCGATGTGCAAATAGAGGCCGATGCGATGGTGCAGGTGCTGATCAACCTCATCCAGAACGCAATCGACGCGATCGGCGCGGCCGAAGATGGGCAGATCGGTATTTCTACCCGCTTCGTAATGGGGGCGGGGCTTCGCGGCGAAGGCGATAAGGGTATTCGTCTGCCGGTCGAGGTTGCGATCAGCGACAATGGCCCCGGTATAGCATCGCATATCGAACATGAATTGTTCTCGCCTTTTGTGACTACCAAACGCGAAGGGCAGGGGCTGGGCCTCGCAATCGTACGCAAATATCTGTCGCAGATGAACGGCCGGATATCGGTAGAGCGCGATAAGACCACTCAGCGGACGATCTTCAGGATCTTCCTGCCGGTCGCGGCACAGAAACAGGGTGAGGCATGAAACGGGACAAGGTTCTGATTGTCGAGGATGACAGCTCGATCGGGATGGTGGTGCGTTCCGCACTGGAGGCCGAAGGGATCGAAGTCGATATCTGCGAAAGCGCGGGTGCGCGTGATGCAGCGCTTGCCGCCAATCATTATGATCTGATCCTCACCGATGTGGTGCTGAAGGACCGTGACGGTATTTCAAGCCTGGAAGACGTCGTCGCCCGATGCCCTGATATGCCGGTAATCATCATGTCGGCGCAGAACACCCTCGATACCGCCGTACGCGCCAGTGAAATCAACGCCTTCGAATATTTTCCCAAGCCGTTCGATCTCAACGAATTGGTACTGGCAGTAAGGCAGGGGATCAAAAAGCGCCGTAACGATAATCATGCCGACAACGCTACCCTACTGGAAGCGACGATGCCCATGGTCGGGCGCAGTGCGGCAATGCAGGATGTGTACCGCATGGTCGCGCGTTTGTTGCGTAACGATCTTAGTGTGCTGATCTTGGGCGAATCCGGAACCGGCAAAGAATTGGTAGCGGAAGCCATCCATAACCTTGGGCATCGCAAGACCGGCCCGTTCGTCGCAGTCAATATGGCGGCAATCCCATCGGAATTGATTGAGGCGGAATTGTTTGGACATGAAAAAGGCGCTTTTACGGGGGCTGTAGGGCAGGGAATCGGGCGCTTCGAACAGGCACAAGGCGGCACGCTGTTTCTCGATGAAATCGGCGATATGCCCTATCACGCGCAAACGCGATTGTTGCGAACCTTGCAAAGCGGCACGATCAGCCGAATCGGCGGGAAGGCGAGCATACGTCTCGATGTACGTATTATTGCAGCGACGAACCAGGATCTGGAAGCGCTGATTTCGGACGGTAAATTTCGCGAGGATCTGTATTACCGCCTCAATGTCGTTCCCGTTGCACTACCTCCATTGCGTGCCCGATCCGAGGATATCGGTTTATTGACCAGACATTTTCTCTCAATTGCGGCAACCGAGGGACTACCCGCAAAACAGATCGACGACGATGCGATCGCTTTGCTTGTTACCATGCCTTGGCGAGGAAATGTCCGCGAACTCAAGAATTTTATATATCGTCTTGCGCTCAATACACGTGAAGACCGTATTTCCGAGGCAAGCATCCTGCAAATAGCGGCACCGCTTTCGGAAGGCGGCAATATAGAAATTGGCAATTGCAGCTTCGATGCAGCGGTTGCACAATTCATGATTGAACAAAAACAAAAGGGTATTGGACGCGAACCTATTTATCAGCGTGCGCTGGCATTGTTTGAGCGTCCCCTGTTGCAAGCTGTAATGCGGCAGGCGCGTGGCAACCAGTTACAGGCCGCAGCGATGCTAGGAATTAACCGGAATACCTTGCGCAAAAAGCTGTCGGATTATGCTCTTTTTGGACACCAGATAGGCCGGGGCAGCACAGATAAGATATAGTGAGTTATTTTTGTCACAATGTGCTTTTCTAGCAACGTATAAAATGCCATAAGTTGCTTAATGGCAACAGTGCCCGATCCTTTAAATAAAAATACGTCCGCTGAATGGCGTCAGCGCTTGTCAAATATCGCATCCTGGTTTGACCAAGCGCATCGGGTTCGCATAATTGAAGTCGCCGTTGCAATAGCGTTGTTTTTGATGGCAATCGTCACAGCAGCCATCTTGCTGGGACAAGGTCCTAGATCCGATCCCTTAAGCCCGGCTGTCGCTGCAACCCTGCTTGTTGCCAACCTTTTTCCAGCAGCCGTATTGTTGATGCTTGTCGGACGTCGCTTCGCTTTAAAGCGCGCAGCCAAGCTTGGAGGCGGTGAAGAGGGGCTGCTGCATGTTCGACTGGTCGTTATATTCACATTGCTTGCGGCAGTACCCGCACTGCTTCTGGCCATCTTTGCGTCGGTCTTGTTCCAGAGCGGGGTGCAGTTCTGGTTTTCCAGTTCGGCACAAGGAATGCTTGAAAACGCAGGTGAGCTTGCCGAAGGATATTATGAGGAAAAGCTTCGCGACGTAGGCGATGAAACGGTAACGATGGCAGGCGATATCCGCTATACATTGCAACAGACCGAACCCAACAATCCTCAGTTTATGAGTTTCTATTACGATCAGGTCTTGCGTCGCAAGTTGAGCGAGTCTGCGATAGTTTCAATTGGTACTGATAGCAAACAGAGGACGATCGCTCTCGTTTCCCCCGAAGAGAGGCCTCGAGAAGAATGGATCAGCACAACTGATTTGAGACGGTTGCGTTCGAACGAAGATTTGATTGTTACAGCTCAACCGGATCGGGTTGTTGCCGTTACACGCCTATTCGACTCGCCCCAGACTTTTCTTTATGCAAGCCGAACCGTAAACGTGCCATCTTTCAGCCTTGGCGAAAGGGCGCAGAATGTTCTTGCGGATTACCGAACCCTGGAGTCGCGGTCCCGCAATTTGCAATTTCAGTTCAATGCCTTGCTTTACCTTGTCGCGCTGCTGATTATTGGTCTTGCTGTATGGATCGCCTTGTTGGTGGCAGACAGGTTGGTCAGGCCAGTCAATAATCTGGTGCAAGCCGCGCAACGTATTTCCGAAGGCGATCTGTCCGTTCGGGTCAGCGAAGAAGGATTGCGTAAAGACGAGGTCGGCTTTCTATCCCGCTCGTTCAATCGAATGACCGAAAGGCTGGAAACGCAAACCGGCAACCTATTATTTGCCAATCGTCAAATTGAGGAACGACGCAGCTTCATTGAAACGATCCTGAGTTCGGTTTCCTCAGCAATTCTCAGCGTAGATGCAAAAGGAAAAATTACCCTTGCAAACCGCATGGCAGAACGATTGCTGATCCATCAGGATGGCGAGCTGGTCGGAAAACAATTCGATCAGGTTGCCCCTCATCTGGCACAACTGCATAGCGACGGGAAAATGCAAGCGGTCGTTCAGATAGGTGACGGCACCGAACCACAAACGCTTGCGGTCAAGCTCAATACCAGCGAGGGCGGACTGGTTGTAACCTTCGAAGATATCACGCAACAACTTACCGATCAGCGCCGTGCAGCCTGGTCTGATGTGGCACGACGCATTGCCCATGAAATAAAAAATCCGCTTACTCCAATTCAGCTTGCAGCAGAACGGTTGAAGCGCCGCTTTGCTGGTCAAATCAATGATGACGTGGCTATATTTGAACAGCTAACGGGCACGATCGTAAGACAGGTTGGCGATTTGCGGAATATCGTCGACGAATTTTCTTCCTTTGCTCGAATGCCGAAGCCCGTGTTTAAAGAAGAAAATTTGGTCGATATCGTTGCCCACGCAACGTTTCTTTTCGAAGTGGCCAATCCGGATATAGAATTCGCTGTCGATACAAAAGAGCAGATTATTCCAATTCATGCCGATAGACGACAGCTAGGACAGGCAGCGACCAATATTCTTAAAAACGCTGTCGAGTCCATTCGAGCAAGACTTGAAGCCAAACCCGATAGCGAAAAGGGCAAGATAATTGTCAGGATCGAGTCTGCCGAAGATATGTTGCGCATATCGATCGAGGACAATGGTCAAGGCTTACCCGAAGCTCGCGAGCGAATATTCGAACCTTATGTAACCACCAGAGACTCAGGCTCCGGGCTTGGCTTGGCTATTGTAAGTAAGATTATCGAGGAACATCGCGGACAACTTTCGGTAGCGGATCGGATGCAGGGATGCGGTGCGATAGTGACGATGGCTTTTCCGCAATTCGCAGGCTTGACCATGGACCCACGAAACATAAAATCGCAAGGAAAGTAAGATGGCGCTCGACATATTAATCGTCGACGATGAACAGGATATACGGGAACTCGTATCGGGCGTGCTGTCAGACGATGGCTATGACACGCGCACCGCAGCAACTGCGAAAGCTGCCTTGGAAGCTTTTGACGAGCGATTGCCTTCCCTCGTCCTGCTTGATGTCTGGCTCCGTGGATCGAATATGGACGGGCTCGAATTGTTGAGACTGTTCAAGGCGCGCGATGCCAATATACCGGTGGTGGTGTTTTCAGGGCATGGCAATATCGATACGGCGGTCGCGGCAATATCGCATGGCGCAGTCGATTTTCTCGAAAAACCATTCGAGGCAGAAAAATTGCTGCATCTCGTAGCAAAGGCAACAGAAACGCAACGCCTGCGTGTCGAGAATGCTACCTTACGCGCGCTTGTCGGCCCACCTCAAGAATTGGACGGTACTTCGAACGCGATCAACGCGGTACGAGCAACGCTTAAAAAGGTCGCTGGAACGGGTAGCAGAGTGCTCATTACCGGGCCTGCAGGTGTTGGAAAAGAAGTCGCGGCCCGTTTGTTGCACAGCTGGAGCCCGCGCGCCGATGCGCCCTTCATTTCTGTCAGTGCTGCAAGACTGAGCCCTGAGCGGTTCGAGGAAGAATTGTTCGGTATTGAAGAAGGCGGGCAACTTACTCAAGCCGGCATGCTCGAACGTGCGCATGGCGGAACCCTGTTTATCGATGAAGTTGCCGATATGCCCTGGACGACGCAGGGCAAAATACTGCGTGTCCTGACCGATCAAAGCTTTACCCGCGTTGGCGGCAACCGGCCCGTTCGCGTAGACGTAAGGTTCGTATCTGCAACCGCACGCGATCTGGCAGCCGAAATAGCGGAAGGCACGTTTCGCGAAGATCTGTTCTACCGGCTTAATGTGGTTCCCGTTGCGATCCCGCCGCTTGCGGAGCGGCGTGAGGATATTCTTGCACTGGCACAGCATTATGCAGCTCGTTTCGCTGTCGAGCACCGTATTGCAGCACCGCCAATCTCGGATGATGCGTTAGCTGCGCTTCAAGCTTGCGAATGGCCTGGAAACGTTCGCCAATTGCGCAATATCATTGAACGCACCATCATTCTTGCGCCTTCGGAACGCTTGGTGCAAATCGACGCCGATATGCTTCCCTCGGAAATTGGCGGTGGTTATTCCGCTTCCGACAATAGCGGTCAATCGTTAATGGGCGCGCCGCTTCGAGAAGCGCGCGAAGCGTTTGAACGTGAGTATCTCCAGGTGCAAATCCGTCGTTTTTCAGGGAACATTTCTAAAACTGCGAATTTTGTAGGAATGGAACGTTCGGCATTACATCGAAAATTGAAATTGCTGGGTATCGTTGTCCGCAAGAGCGATGATGAGAGTGACGAGGAGTAACCACCATATTCATACCGCAATCTATCGTTCCTGAATGGCATGGGAATTTTGCTATTCGTTTGAATGCAATAAAATGATATAATCCTTTTGGCCACAATGTTTGGCCTCTCCCGCGACCCCAAGAACATAATAGGAAAGCATAATGACTGAAAAAAATAACGGCCTTCAGGACCTTTTCCTGAATTCGCTTCGCAAGTCCAAAACCCCCGTTACAATGTTCCTTGTCAAAGGCGTAAAGCTGCAGGGCGTTGTTACATGGTTCGATAATTTTTCGCTGTTGTTGCGCCGTGATGGACAATCGCAATTGGTCTACAAACATAGCATTTCCACGATCATGCCTTCGCAATCGCCCGATCGTGCTGCCTTCGATGTCATGATGTCGAATGTTCAGCACCGCGCAGGCATGTTGCAGGATGTGTTTCTCTACGCCATGCTTGATAAGAAGGAACCGGTTACGACATTTCTCGTTAATGGTGTCATGCTGCAAGGCGCCATTGCCGCCTATGACCTGTTTTCCCTTTTGCTTGAGAGAGACGGTACCATGCAGCTGGTTTACAAGCATGCGGTGTCGACGATTCAGCCCATGCGACCGGTTAACTTGGCGGAATATAACAAGGACGCTGACGGGGGCGATGATTGAGCGTTTTTAATCGCGCTGGCGAAGACGGCCTTTCCCGAGGCACGGCAACACTGGTTGTATATCCCGAACTGCCCGGTACAGCATCGAACAATGCGGAATATCGTCTTGAAGAATGTATCGGGCTGGCCGCTGCAATCGGCCTCGACGTTATCGATGCGCGAAGATACCGTGTTCGTACGCCCCGAGCCGCCACTTTATTCGGAGGAGGGCAGGTCGAAGAAATTTCCGATATGGTCGGGAATAAAGCCGTCGAGCTGTTGATTGTCGATGGCGCCCTTACACCTATACAGCAACGCAATCTTGAAGACCGTGTAAAGGCAAAGGTCATCGACCGCACCGGCCTTATCCTTGAAATATTCGGAGAACGCGCCGTTACCGCCGAGGGCCGTCTGCAGGTTGAGCTAGCGCATCTTGATTATCAAGCGGGTCGTCTGGTGCGCAG
>JBOFLS010000126.1:0-15361 GCA_051657985.1 Sphingorhabdus sp.
AATGTTGCTGGTGACCGTAACAACGCCAAATTGGCCAGCGTTCACGTCGGTTGAAAAACTCTGCGTAGTGTTGAGCTGACCGAGTGAGGGATAGGGGATGGGTACCGGTGGACCCGGGGGCGCGGGTGTAAGGCAGACATTGGGAAAGGCAAAGCAGATGCCGCCCTGGATCGTGGTGATCGGCTGGCCCATCACTGCACCTCCAGCGTCGCGGATTCGTAGCGCGCTTCCCATTGGAAGACGGCGCGCCAGACCAAGGCGACTGAGGCGTCCGCCCGGTCGTAAATCACGGTATCGACGGCAGGCGTCAGGGTGAGCGGCGGATCGAGTGGTTCGCCATCCTGCGACACGGCAAGTGCGGGACCGGCTGGGACTACTATGTCGATCAGGTTGAGGCCGCCATCCTCAAACCGCAAACTATGCCCCGGCGAGAGCGGCGGCCGCCCGGGCACCGGGTTGCCGGCGTTGAATGCGTTGAAATATTTGGCCGGCAACTTGAACTGATTGGCGTCGAAGCCCTCAAGCGAAGCGGGATCGGTGTCGGGTCCGGCCCGGCCCGCAAGATCGAGGCGCGGCATGGATGTGCGTGGCAACCAACCATAGTTGCGCGCAATCACGGGACCGAAACCACTGCCCGTGTCGATCCGGATATTACCGAAGGGCTTGGTGACGATGATGTCGGCAATGTCTGGGTCGGCCAGTTCGGCGGGTAATAAAATACTGGCAAGATCGTGGACGATCACGACGTCGAGTTCGGGTTTCATCGTCGCGAGATCGGATTCAAAGCGGAATGGCCCTTCAGGCTTATTGGGCGGATCAAACGGTGTGTCTTGATCCAGCACCTTTTCGACTGCGCGTGGCTGGCCGTCGGTTCCAATGACTTGACGCGCAACAAACACCCCAACCTCTTCTGCAACCGGATTGGGATCGGCGGTGCCGCCCGGCGGCGCGCGAAAGCCCTTCAGGAACATGTGAGGCAAAGCGTCAGGACCGGGTTCAAGGATCATCGCCGTCTCAATTCAGATTGATCTTTGTGCCCTTGACGGTGACGCCTTGGGCCGAGAGTTCGATGGTTGTGGATGTGTCAAACTGAATGAGGAGCTTTTTCCCCTTGTCGTCCAGCACAAGCTTCATCCCGCCCGCCGATTCGAGCGTGATCGAGGTCGCGCCTTGGGTATCGTCGAACACGAGTTTGCTTTTTTCCCGCGAAATGATTGCGCGGGTGTTGTTGGTGTCGCTAGTGTCGACGCCCTGCGGTGGAAGGTCGATGTCGGACCAGAGCGCGCCGAGAATTATCGGCATGTCTTCGCAGCCATCGACAAAGCCGACAACAACTTCGTCGCCAATCTCGAAAGGAAAATAGCCGCCGCGCTCTTTTCCCGCCATGAAGGATGCTGCGCGTGCGGGAGCCGATGCTGTTCGCGTCGTGCCGCTGAGCCAGGTCAGGATGTAGCCGTCTTCGGTGATCTGCGCGACTTCGGCTAGCCGCAAGCCGGGGACGTTCGACCGGCTTGTATCGGCCGCAGTGTCGAGAAGCGATGTGAAGAAGTCGCCCATCGCTCAGCCTCCCGGATAGCCAGCAGGATCAAGCATGCCGGGGCGGCGCACATTGATTTTGGTGGTGTAGCCGGCCGAAGACAAGGTGTGGACCGCCTGAGTGACATAGTAGACGCCATCGAATGGCGGGTAGAAGCCGGTCAGGTTTACATGGACCCCCGGCCTGAGGCGTGGATAACCGATTGTCGTGACCTCGGCAGTCAGGAATTCGCGCGCCGATTTGCGGAGCGCGGCCATGGCCTGCATCCGCGCGCGCTCCTCATCGATATTAGCGGCTTCAAGAGTTTTTACGTTTTTGTCGAGATCATCCCCCTGCATGCCATTCAACTGGCTTGATTCTGTCGCGATAGCACGCTGGCGGAACTCAAGGGCGGTGAGCGGCGCGGGTTGCCCCGGTGCGGCATGCAAGTCGCCAGCGATCGCATCGGCCATTTGCACTTCGACCGTAATCGAACCGCGCCCGCGGGGGACGTTTCCGGCAGCCGTTGCGGACGTGTTCAACTCCCACACCTTGATCGCCGGCTTGAACTCGATAATGTCGAGGCCCCAGGCAAGCGGGATCGGGTCACCTAACGTCGACGAACGCGCGGGCCCGAAGTAGAGTTTTGGCATCAGCGCTTGCGCGGTCGAGCCTGCCAATGGTGCCCCGGGATCGTCGAATTCGACATACAGCTCATAGTCCATGCGTTCGGCGAGCGACTGGATAAACTGCAAATAGGATTTGTCGGGCTGGTGCGTCGTTTCCGGGAGGGGCGTTGAGAAGAGCTGCCGTGGCTCAGGCGGCACTACCGTCAGTCCGCTACCTGAAAAAGCAACTTCGCCTTCGACCATGTCGATTTCATGTTGCGGATTATGGAGTACGGGATGCGCCGGCTTGTTCTTAAGAATGCTGAGCAGGTCTTCAGCCTTCAGGGTAAGGCTGCCGCCCGCAGCGGATGGAAAGGCGAAGCTGATGTCGGTAATGCGTGCCAGCATCAGCGGCGTCCAACCGTCTTGTCCGTAACGAATATCGACGCGGAACCGGCTGCCAAATGTAACATCCCCCAGCTTGTTGAACCGCCACACCGGGCTTGCTGGCCGATTGCCGTCGAAGCGCTGATTGTTGAGCGTCACTTCGACCTGCCCAACGCCATTGCATGGCTGCGTGACAGTGACGCTCATGACATCCTGATTGATGCTTTGATCGCCAATCGCCAAGGGCGAACCGTCCGGCTTCACCAGCCGTGCCTGCGGTGCGAAGAATTTCGTTCCGGGCAGGACCTGTGTTGCTGTGGAAGCCGGATCGGTCATGACGCTATCCTCTTATCCGGCGATAGCGAGCGAATTCCTCGTCCATCAGATCGATGATAATCGGTCGCAACAGCCCGCGTATGCGTTCGATATCGTCGAACTCGGCACGAATTTGTTCGATCGGGCGCGCCGTAATCACGTCATCTTCAAAGGTGATCGTGCTGTTGACTGCGCCGATTGACACGCCGGGTTTGCTGGCAGAGGCAGTCATAACGGCGGCACCTCAATCATCGTGCCGGGTATCAGCTGACGCGGTCGGTCGATGGCATTGGCGGCGGCGAGGAAACGCCATTGGGCAGGGTCGCCATATTCCTCTGCGGCAATGAGATCGAGCCGGTCGCCAGAGCGGATTGCCCGCGTCTTAGTGCGATCAGGCGATTGGCGATTTAGATCCGTGCTTTGCAAGTTCGCCGGATCATAACGCTTCATTTTGATCGTCACACGGCAGCGCAGAACCTTACCTTCTGCGTCGAACATCTGGAACTTTTCAGAGAACTCGATCATCACACCTTGAAAGCTGGTATCCCCCCAGGCGAACTCGCAAATTGGCGGCGCGTGCAGCTCACTGTCGATCTTAACAAACGTCCGCAGCTCATCGAGCTTCTCCGTGAGCGATTTGCCTGTTTGCGACTGATCGAGGAAAAGCTCGACTGCAAGCGTCTGTGCCTCGCCACGGACGAACTGGATAAGCGGGCTCCGCAGACCGGGTACGGAGATGTCCGGGTAAAGCATGTTGGTGGTGATCGTGTAGTTGTCCGGGTTGAACATCACCGGGATCGCCTGTGCGCCGCTGGTTGAGATGTTCTTTAGCGTCGCTTTGACTAGTGCCATGCTTCAGCCCCCCTACAACGCCGCAGTCACGCCCGCGCCTATTGCGGCGGTGGCAGCGGCGCCCGCGACACCGATCAGGCCGGAGAGCGCAGAATTGAGGTCAGCGACGCCTGGAATGAGCGAAAGCGACATCCGCTCGATTTTTTCCGGGCGGAGTTCAAGCGTTTCCATTGCGATAGCGGCTTCGCCCGAGCCACCCTTTGCGTCGAGCGGTGCCAGACTGAGTTTTTCGGGCAACGCGTTGTAGAAAGTCCAGGCGGCGACGGGGAGAAACTGGAAGGGCAGCGAAATGCCTGCGGGCAGCTCGAACAGTTTCTTGGTATCAAGAAGGAGGATTGTACCGCTTTTGCGGGTCTTTGGCTGCCTGCTTGTGGACGCGGTAACCTGATGATGCCAATCCCAGATGTCCGTATTGAAGGTGACTCCCCGTTTCATCAAAATCTTGGGGTAGGTCGCTCGCGTGAAGAAGCGCAACTCTTCGGTAACATGGCCGCCCTCATTATAGGTTTCAAGCGTGTTCGACGCCTCAAGCCCTTCGATCGTTTGGAAGCCGCCCGCCAGAAAGGATGCTGCAGCAGTGAGTAGCGCTGAGCCGATCCCTCCAACGATGTCGCCCGCAAGCGAGCCGTTTGAATCGGGCGTATCCCACATCGTCACGTAGAAATTGATCTTCAAAACCGGCTGAACGAGCGGGAAGGTCATGGTCGGGCCTCCCCTTCGATAACCCCTGTTTCGCGCCCGACGCGGAAGACGATGAACTCGGCTGGAGCTGCCAGCGCTACTCCGACGAGGGCAATCATTTGACCTTCAGGTGAGTCTTCAATCGTTTCAACCTTTACGAAAAAGGCTTGATCTGGAGCGTCGCCCATCAATGCGCCGGTGCGGAAGACGCGCAGCAAATAGTCTGTCAGAAGCTGGTGTAGCTTGATGCGTTCAAACGTGTTGTTGGGTTGGAAGACGATCGGCTGGCCGATGACGTCGCATGTGCGCGCGATTGCGGAAAGGCACCGACGGGCGTTGACATAAGCAAGCGGCTCCCCACGCGATGCGCGACTTTTCCATTTGAGCGTGCGTGCACCCCACAACAAGATGCCGCGCCCGGGAAAATCGCGCAGCACATTGACGCCAGCTTCGTAAGTCGCAGAATTCTCATCATCGCCGACTGGCATGTCAAGGCCGATCGTGCCCTCTACACGTTGATTGGCGGGGGCGGCGTGTGGACCCATGGCGATGTCGACTGCGGCAAAGATACCAGCGACCGCGCCGACTGGCGAAACAGTGCGGACTGTCGCACCTGGCGCATCTTGGGCAAGGAGCCAAGGCCAATAGAGACCGGCCATATCCATCTCGTCGTCACCTTTGGACAACCTTTGTCGCCAGTCGATTGCGCGGTCTGCTGTCAATCCGGGCGGCGGCGCGAGGAGCGCGAACCAGCGCCAGCGCGTCCGCTGAAGCCGCTGAATGAGATAACGCTGCGCCCACATCAGATCATCGTCGGAGAAGAGTCGCTCCTCAAACAGAAAGACTGCTTTGCTGGTCGCCGCGCCGCTTGTATGCGGTTCGTTGCAGGCACCAAAGCAGGGATTGGGGGGCAGGTCCTCACCAGCATGGCGATCCTCGGTGACAACATGTTTGGCGTCAAGATCAGGGATGGCTACTATCGAGACTTCGTCCTGACGCAGGAGTAGTTCGAGCCCGCACGGATGGCGATCATCGCCGTTAAGGCCGAGCAGGTTGTTGAGCAGTTCGTCGGAACGTTCCGGATCAATCCGTTCAGCGACGTTCACGATCCATAGACGGCGACCGCCATTGGCGAAATAATCGCGCACTGCATTTTCAAGCGCGCCACCCCTTGGTGCGTCAATGGGCGAACCAAGTGCGTCACGGCGGAAGCGGGCAACATAGCTCTTCCAATCATCGACTGCGATAGCTTCGCCGACATGGCTTGGTCCGGCAACACCGACAAAGCCGGCTATATCGGTCCGTACGCGCGGAAATCCTTCCGCGCGGGCAGTTGGCCGCCGATAGACGCCAGGGATAGTAAAGGCTTCGCCGAACGCGCTCATCAGATCTAACTGATGTCAAGCCGCTCGTGGACGAGGTCGAGCTGCTCAACCGCGAAGTCGTTGCCCTTGGCGGATAGTGTTGGACCGGTAAGCTTGGTCGGCCAGGCGTTGGTGAGCGTCCACGTCATTGCAGGCGCGCCGCGATTATGCTTCTCATCCAAAAGCTTGATCGTGACGGTACGAAATGGAGGGAAAGTCGTGCCGCCGTCGCGCACTTCCTTGCGCCACTCCCAAAGCGCTGTGCTGCCGGTGATCCCGCGTTTTAATTGCACTGGCGGGTATTTCTCGACGCCGGGCAATTGGCGAGGAGCCGACGTTGCGTCGGCGCCTTCGCGATATTCGATGGGTGTGTTCTCACTGTCGAGGCCGGTCACTTCGGTAAAGGCCGCGACTTCAACCCCATCAAATTCCACGACGAAGTTGAAGTTCGAATAGGGGTTCTTGTTGCCACGTTCGACTGCCATGGTGGATGCTCCTTCGATTAGGCGGGTCAGGTGTTCGCCGACGCTGTGAACTGGCCGATGCGGAAGATGACGAACTCAGCGGGCGCCACCGGCGCGAGGCCGATTTTGCAGACAAGCCGGCCATTATCGATATCGTCCTGCGTCATTGTTGTGCGGTCGCAGGTGACAAAGAAGGCGTCCTCGGGAGTCGTGCCCATCAACGCACCCGATTTCCAGACACCAATGAGGAAGGATGTGACGGTTTCGACCACGCGTGCCCAGAGTGATTCCGAATTGGGTTCGAAAACCACCCATTGCGTGCCGATGTCGATCGAATGTTCGACATAGATGAAAAGGCGGCGGATGTTCAGATACTTCCATTCCTGGTCGGATGAGATCGTCCGCGCCCCCCACATGCGCAAGCCGCGCGGGGTGAGGTCGCGGATCAGGTTGATGCCCACCGGGTTGAGCACATCCTGCTCAGCTGCGGTGAAGGGCAGCGCGACATCAGTGATGTTGCGCACAACCTCGTTGGCGGGTGCCTTGTGCACACCAACGCTGTTGTCTGACCGGGCATAAATGCCCATCGCATAGGCCGATGGGGGAAAGTTCTCGATCCGCCCTGAGAGCGGGTTGAGCGCCTTTAGCCACGGCGCGTAATAGGCAGCATATTTGCTGTCGTAATTGTTGCGGTGAGCCTGCAGTTCGGTAACGTCGCCAGCGCTTGCCGGGCAATCAAGCACCGCAACGCGGTATTTCAGCAGCTCGCTATGCGTTATGAGCGCGCCCTGCACGGTTTCGGACGTAACGCCCGGTACCGCGACCATTGAAATGTCGTCCCGTTCAGACAAGGCTTGGATGCCGGTACGGCGACCCGGACCGAGGTCGGTTCCAATCAGATCGACGTCAGTCAATGCGCTGCCGTTCGATCCACCGCTAAAGCTGCGAGCTAAGCCGTTGGCTACGACCGGCGCCTCAGCGAAATCTGTGCCCGCGCCACCGCCTTCGACGACGGAAACGAGGTCAGATCCGATTTCTGGATCGTTGATCCGCGTCACCCAATAGCGGAGGCCAGCGTCGGTGGTGTCGTCGGGATTCCAGGTCAGACCTTCGAAAGTTTCGGCAATGACGCCGTTTTCGAAGACCACGACATCGACTTCGCAGACTCTTATGAACGCACGGCGATCAGCGCGGTCGGGCGGCACGTCGATCGTGTTGCCTGCGCCAAGGGCGAGACCCGCCGTCAGATTGACCACCCGCGCGCCGGCGTCGACCGTGGCGACCAGCGCTTCGACCTTGGTGTCGCCTGTGTCGATTTCAACCTTTGCGCCTGAATAGATGCCCGCAGTCGAGGCGACGCGAATTGCGGTGTCACCGTCAGCAGCTGCTTGCAGGCCCTCCACCGAACTCCAAGCAGCGTCGGGGAAACCCGCGCCTTGATCCGTCAGATAAACCGCGTTGTCCGCCAGATCGACCAACACTATCTCGCTTCCAGCGGGCGTGATCCCGTCGGTTACTGCGACCGGTTCAGCTGAGCCCGCGCGTTGGGGCGCGACGAAACCAGTGACGTTACCGACATAAAGGCGAACCATGCCGTTGACAGAAGCAGTCGCGGTAACGCGCGCTTCGACGGGGCCGGCTTCGGCTTGAGCGAGGCCCGGCGCGACAGTGGTGTGATCGCCCGCTGCAATCTCTTGGGCGACGCGCGTGGCCGAGATGTCTATATTGCCGGTATTGCCACCGCCGTCATCGACTTCGACGACATCACCAGCTTGTAGGAAGGCGGCAAGATCGTGTGGCAGCGCGCCCGAAAACGGGCCGGCTGGCGTCATGTCGATCGCGATGCCGGCTGGTGCCGCGCCGAGATCAATCGGCCGGGCAAGCACATCGCCTCCCCGGCTGATCAAGCGCATTGTGCCGCCGCCCGAAAGGTTAACGCCGCCGCCCTGTTTGGCAAAGTCGACTTCGCCGTCTGCGATTGCTTGGACAACCAAGCCGCTAGACGCTCCCACTGAGATCGTGTCGCCTGTGCGCAGTCTGCGGAGCGAAGCCGTTGTGAACTGCAACGCCACCGCGCCCGCCACAAGCGGCAGTGAAGCCGCTTCAATATCAAGCGCTGGATCCTGCCGCGCGGCTGAGGCGGTCGTCAGCGCGACTGGCGGACGATCACGTGGGCGCAGTTCAACCGCGATCGCATCGCCGTCGACTCCACGATTCTTTGCGGTGAAGGTTGCACCGCCGCCGACTGTTGTGGCGGACGCAGGTGCGCTGCCATTGATCAGGATAACCGTATTGGCAGGCTCCAACGCGACGCCATTGGGGACTTCGCTCGCTGCATCTACTGTGATCGTGTCGCGGAGCGCGTCATAGCTTTCGACGGTCAGTGTGCGGGTCTGCGCGAACGCGCTGTTCTCGTCCGGCCGGGTGAAGACGTTGAGGACAGTTCCAGCTCCGACTCCCCGAAGCGCGTTCAGGCGGAGCGTGCGAGTTGGTCCGCGTACGGTGACTCCGCGTGCCAGCCTAAGAACGATACCGCGTTCAATCGTCGTGGCTGACGCCAGCGCGTCTGCCGCCAATGCGCGTACCACATAACAGCGCGCACCGCCATTTTCGAAGAAGGAGCGCACTGAATGACCCAGAAAATCGCCGGGTGCGGAAAGCTGGCGGACAGGTTCACCAAAGAGACGCTGGAAGGCCGCAAAGCTGGGAATGAATGTCGCCCGACCCTCAGGCCCTTTTCGCGCCGCACCTACAAAGCCAGCGGTCGACGTACTAACCCCTTGAATAGGTTTGCCACGATAAGAGGTCTCTTCGACATAGACGCCAGGGTGAAGATATTCGGGCATTTCGACAATCTCCTTGCAAGAAGCGCGATTAAAGCAGTTGGAACCGAATCCGGGCTACAGCGCCCGGGGTAATTTCGAAATCGGCAGCGGGGAAGGCTGTACCAGTGGATGTGGGTACAAAGTGCCCCCCGGAAAGCACCCGAACTGCGCCGCCGGGCGGGCGGACTTCGATTGTCAATGCAATGAGACCAGCGGAATTGGGCAGCAACCGACCGCCCAGCAGGAACAGAAATTCGCCGTTTAGGTCACTCCGCGTGAAGCGGTTGAAGGGCTGGCCTTGTTGCGCGATGCGCACGTCGAGCCCGCCAGCGCTTGGTCCATCAAGCTTGCCCCGGACTGCCGCCACATTGTTGGGCGCTTCAGCCTCGGCGGTCGGCCACAGTTCAAACTCTGATCGCACCGCAGGATCGGCGAGAGGCAGCGTTATCTGGGGTTCGGGATCATCCCAGCGCGCCCAACCAGATTGAGTTCGCATAAGCGGATCGCGCCACAAGATACGGTGGGCGCCTGGCGGAGCATTGGTAAAGCGGTAACTGCCATCGCTTTGCCGCCGTGCACGTCCACCCGGCTGTGGCGCGGGGCGCTGGAACGATCCGCCAAGCCGAACTGGTAGCTCAGTTGCGACGGCGTCGCCGCTGAAATGATCGATAAAGCAAACTGCAAAGCTCAACTGGTGGCGGACAATATCGCTGGTCATGGCACAAGCTCCAGCGCGGCATCTGTGACCACCGGTGCCTGCCGAGGTGGCGTTGGTTCGAGGCTGGTAACGCGCGCCCGGTAGATGTGCGACAAACGATAGCCTAACTCGGCCGCGTCCCAGATGCGATAATGTGTTTCGACCGGCAGCGACTGAAGGACAAGCTGAATGCTGTCATTGGCATGCCAGCCGGGCGCGGTCGAGGTTTCGGCTAAGTCGCCGCGCCCAACCTCCGCATTATCGTAAAGCGACTGAAGAACAGCTCCCATTAGCCGCGCCTCTTCGCGGGCCGCAAGGGCGTCGCTGGCGAGATCATTAGGCTGGCGCACTCCCCAAGCGGTAATCATATAGTTGAGCTCAAGCGGCAACGGCTGACGGACTGGCGTGCCGTCGGGCAGCAGCGACTGCGTCCAGTTGCGCATCTCCGCATTGGTGGCGATCTGATAGAGAAAAATGCTGATGAAGGGCGTTGCGGTGCTTGCCAGTGCACTGAACGAAGCTGCGGTGACCACTCCTACGGTAACATTCGAGATACCCAGCCGCACGAGATGCTGCTCGATAAGCTGTGCGATCGTTTGACCGCAAAATTCGATGATACGCCAGCTTGCCAAAGCACATCCTTTCCTCATGGGTTTATGAAACATGCAGCGGTGTAGTGGCAAAGACCGTGAGGGTTCAAAGATGATCCAGATGTCTGAAAGCCGGTCAGAGAATCTGAATAATAATGTTAATTATCAATATTTTGATTCCATATCTTGAGCTCTTCTTGAGTTCGCGACTACGCAGCGCGGCCTAGTCCATCGATGTGTGAGCAGGTTTAGTTCCTTTGGTCCATGAGGCCCAATAGCCCTCACGCTCACGACAGGTTCCGTAACACGCGGATTCACTTCCCTCGCTGCAGTATTTGAGGTCCAATCCAATTGCCTGACCGAAAATCCGCAGTCTATCCATCTGCGGTTGTGCGAAGCACTTAGACGTCACTTCGTTTGGGTAAATTTGGATCGCGATTGAACCCCCGCGCGGCATTTCCAACCGCGTCCCGTGCGCTTAGGGTACCAAAAGAAAAGGGCGACAACCGATGGCAGATGTCAAATTCGGCGTTTCGCTGGATCGCGCGCCCGCGATGCTGCGGGCGATCATACTTGAGACTCTGGCGGAAGTGCGAGGCTTGCGGCTGATTCACATGCCCGCTGGCGGGTTCGCACCCGATTGCCAAGTCGTGATTCTCGTCGGCGAAGAGGCGCCCGAGACACATTTGCGCGGAAAAGTCGAATGCGTGGTCAATTTCGACCCGGAGTCTGCGCGAGGGTTGCTCTATCGGGCGGGCGCAGTCGTCCGACGAATTGACCAGTTGCCGGTCAAGACGCTGCTAGACCTGATTACCGCCGAGTTTGAGCGGGGTCGAGTCGCTTCGAAAGCGTCTCCATGGAATCTGTTCGGCTGGTTCGGTCAGCGCAGTGCACCGCCCGACGAAGAGCCGACAACCGCACCGTCGGAGCCACAGTTGGGTTCGCTGGCTGTGCACCGCCCCGATGCGGTGACGGCTGAATTGGCGAGGCTGGCTTCTCGCATGACTTCCGCTATGGCTCCTTCTTATGGAGGCGATGGGCCAGCCCGCGAGCTGCGCGAGCTTTTGGAGGCCCTGAAAGCGGCGGCCGAACATGGCAAACCGAGCCTCGATCCGCTGGATCGAATCGTCGGGCTTTTTGGTCTTGATGCGGATGAACGAGACCTTTTGTTCCTCGCCAGCGTCGTCGAAATCGAACCACTGGCTGCGCGTCTTGTTGCATTGATGAACGACCACCTATCGCGTCCACGACCCACGGTGGGGATCGTCGCGCAATGGGGCGGCAACCCGCGCGCGCTAGTTGAACGATTGACCGGCGACGGGCCGCTGCTTCGCTTTGGCTTGGTCGCTCTTGAAGGAGAGGGACCGGTTTCGACCCAAACCGTGGTCCCAGCGCCAGCGGTCTGGCCGCTGATTTTCGATATGGCACGCACTCCACCATTTGTTATCGACGGCCATGCGCCGGACGATGTCGGAGAGGCGCAATTTGCCGCACCAACCGACTGGAAAAAACAATTCGGCAAGTCGGTCGAAACGATCCGAAAGGCTGACTGGGGAAACATTCTGGTCGCAATCATCGGCGAGGATGATAGCGGTCGAGGTGAAATCGCCCGGGCGGTGGCGGCACGACTCGGACCTGCCAGCCTCCGCGTCGAGGGGCATCAATTAGCCGATACAGCGGCACTTGGAGCGGTCCTGCGTGAAGCGGCGCTGGCGAACGCGACGGTCATCCTGGTTGACCCCCACGAAGCGCCTGTTGCGCAATGGAAGGCGTTGACGGCAGGATTGCGTGGCCCTCTGATCGCGATTGCCGCCGCCGACCAGCTCGGTGCGTCGGCCCTTAACAGTGCGCGAGCCCTGGTCCGCATTGATGCGCCTGCGCGCGACTATCGTCAGCGTGTCCGGCTTTGGACTGCGGAGGCTCCAGCGGAATGGCGGCAAGGCGACATCGCCGCGATCGCTGATCGCTTCGATTTCGGTCGCCGCAGGATCGTCGCAGCGCTTTCCAACGCCCAGGCCCAGACAGTGACCGAAGGTCGTAAGACACTCGAACCCTCAGACGTGATGCGCGCATGCGCGGTTTTGCGTCAGACGAGCTTCGGCGGATCGGCAGAATTGCTTGAATGCCTTTTCGAGCCCGATGAAATCGTTTTGCGGGAGGACACACGTCGCGAAATCGATCTGGCTATCGCCTGGGCGCGACATGGCAGCCGCCTGTTCGGCAAGGACGGACCGGCTGGGTCGTTGCGTGCCGGCAGTGGGCTCGCCTGCCTCTTCACCGGGCCGCCGGGCACTGGCAAGACAATGGCGGCGCAGATCGTTGCCCGTGAGGTAGACTATGCGCTATATCGTGTCGATCTAAGCCAGGTAATCGACAAATATATCGGTGAGGGGGAGAAGCGGATTTCGGCGCTGTTCAAAGAGGCGGGCCGCTCGCGCGTCGCGCTGTTTTTTGACGAGGCTGATGCGCTGTTTGGCAAGCGTACCGAAGTTAAAGATTCGCATGATCGCTACGCCAATATTGCAGTCAACCACTTACTGCAGGAGTTGGAGGGTTTTGACGGCTTGAGCATCCTTGCGACCAACTTTGCGACCAATATCGACACTGCCTTCATGCGCCGTATCCGTGTCCGTGCCGATTTTCCTGCGCCCAATGCACAAGAACGGCAAATGATCTGGGAACGGCTGTTAACTGCACCAACTATTGAGGGCAGCGACATCAATGTTGCGCGGCTAGCAGCAGACTATGATTTGGTTGGCGGGGAAATCCGCAATGCGATCTATACCGCACACTTGTTGGCTGCCGACGACAAAACCGCCAAGCGTCTTGCCATGCGTCATTGCCTTGCAGGCCTAGCCCGCGAAATCGGCAAGACGGGCCGCGTCGTCGATGCGGCCATGTTGTGCCAACCCTAAGCTCTCTTTTAGTGGGACCTTTCTCCTCCGGTCGCAGCCGTCACCCCACATCCACTCTCTCAAAATATTGACACGATCTCCTCCCTTCAATGAGCTTATCCATGTTGCCTGCCTTGTCTGAGTTGTCTTCCCCCGTATCCCACACCGTATCACCCGATAGGGCAATCGGCGGGAGCAGGCCTTCTTTAAGATGGGGATCATGCGCTTTATCTTGATCTGCTGGCGGACGCCGCTGGCTGCGCTAGAGGCGGATGACATAAGATTGACACATATCCGGAGTTTCTGAGGTAGCTTGTTCGCTGCTGCGCTGGGAAAGTTTCGAGCAAGTTGCCGATACGCCGCCAAGTGACTTCTTTAGTTCGTTCGACGGCCTTTCTCAGGAGATATTTGAGCTTGGCAAAGAGCCGTTCGATCGGGTTGAGGTCAGGGCTGTAGGGTGGAAGGAACAGCAGGCGTGCGCCTCTGGACCGGATCGCAGCACGGACGGCGGGCTTTTTGTGGCTGGAGAGATTGTCGAGGATGACGATATCACCCGGCCCCAGCGTTGGGCAAAGCTGCTCTCTCTTCCGGTCAGAAAGCCACGGTGAAATTGATTCACCGTGAACCCGTCCTGAGTTGGATTGGTTAACGCTCAACTCGCTGGCTGTAACATTGGACTATGGCGCGCTTGATGCTTCAGAGAGCATATCCAAAGGAGCAAGCTCTGAACGGTCGACGGTGTGATAATCGCAATGAACATGACGTCTTAATCTGCATCAAGGTTCCAGAAACCAAAACAGCGACAAGTGATGAAGCGCCGCCAGCGCCGTCCATCGCATTGAGGAATGGTGACGATTGATTTGCGCCGAACACGGGCTGCATCAGGTCCAGGCACGTCGATGGCCGACCTTGGCCACGCAATGCGCGGCGCAGAAAGGCAACGGTATTGGCGCTGGCTGCACCCCCCAAGCAGTTTAACTCCGTCGGGGACAGCACAGCGGCCCGCGTTAGCGATTTCAGAAAGGCAATCTGAGGGCCAAGTCTCCCTTTGCCGATCTTAAGGCAGGCCGGTGTTAACGTCGTGTTTGCTTTGCGTCGGGCCTAGCCGTGACTTTTTGTAGACGGAAAATTCTCCGTTCTGTGATTGCGTTGGAGCAAAGTTCATATGAACTAATGTCTGCTTTTGTCCACAGTAATTGTGGCCTCAAACGGCAGCTTTGTTAGCGAAAACCATTTAAGGTCCGTGCGCATTTTGCGGGAGTCTACAGCCCTGCAAGGTCGCTGATGCCGACGACGATTTTTAGCACCTCTGGCGAATTGCCCTGATAGACTGTTTCAACCTCAACCAGCCCAAATAATCTCTGCTTTTAACCGCTTTCTTCCACCGTTGGTTGGTGATCGCAATACCCAGCCAGCCTATCATCAGAAACAAAAGTCCAAGCGTCAGGCGGATTGTCACAGCATTAATCACCGGGCGTGAGATGAACACTTCGGTATGGGCGAGTGCGGCAAATTTATGTTTGGCACCCTTGGCCATTGCAGGGTCAGCATTCATCTTCAGCATGTCGCGCAGTGAGCGGTAGCGCACCACGGCAACGCGGTCGATGCCCTTGCCATATTGACCAAGCGCAAGACCAACGCGAGGCCCAACATAAATTGGAAAGCCGCCGTTCTTTAGAAGAAGCGGAAGGATTATCGCGTTATACAATGCTTCTTCGCGCGCTGCTAACGGTCCTTTCTTTCGTGTTTCAAGATTGATCATGAAGAATTCGCGCCCGTCATCTTGCGCGATCATCGCCTTCATGTTTTCCCGAAAATCAGTCTCGGGCGGCTCCTGCCCCTGCGTGCGGTACATGGCGGTTGCAGCGTCGAGCAATCGCTCGCCCTCTGCTGCGGTTACCGGCTTTGCACTACCGCCGTACCAGACTAGGAATGCGCCGTAGAGCAGCGCCAAACTCGCTATCCAGATGATCTTGCCGCGTGACATCACCGCTTCACCAGACCTTTCCGCTCCATACGCCATTTCATCTGATCGAACCGGTCCTGACCGAAAAAGGGTTCGCCATCAAAAACCATCAACGGAACACCGTAATGCCCGCCTTCGCGCTGAGCGTCTTGATTGGCCTTGATCGCTGTGTCGTAGCGGCTCGGGTCCGCCTCGATTTGCG
>JBOFLS010000127.1:0-9914 GCA_051657985.1 Sphingorhabdus sp.
AATGCCTTGCGCGCTGCCGTGTCGGGCAAGGGCGGCGATGCCTTCTCGCCGATCTTGGGCAGAATCGGGGCCATGATCTCGGCATTGGTCGAAAGCCGGGGCTTGGTCAGCGCCTCCGCTGCCACCCGCTCGACCTGCAGCCGCATCTCTTCATAACGCCCGACAATCTCTTCGCGTGAAAGCCCGCCATGCTGCAGCAATATCCGAGCGCTGTGCAGCAATGGGTCCTGCGCTTCATTCGCCTCGATCGCCTCTAGCGCCGAGTAGCTCGCCTCGACATCCGCCCCAGCATGGCCCATCAGCCGCACCGTGCGCATGTGCAGGAACACCGGCCGCCGTTGTGAACGAGCATAAGTCACCGACTCCTCGCAGCCGCGCAACGCATCGAGCATGTCGACCCCATCGCATTGGATATAATGCAGCGCCGGCCGCTGGCTGAAATTCGCTTCAATCCAGCCGCCCGGCGTGCGCACCGAAATGCCGATGCCATTATCCTCGCAGAGGAAGATAATTGGCATCGGCAAATTCTGATAAGCGGTCCAGGCAGCGGCATTGAACGCACCCTGCGATGTGGAGTGATTTGCCGAAGCATCGCCGAATGAACAGAGGATCACTGCATCATGCGGCAACACTGCATCTTCAAGCTTTTGCCGCTTTGCTAAGCCAATGCTATGCGCTGCCCCCACAGCCTTGGGCAAATGCGAAGCGATGGTGCTTGTCTGTGGCGGTACAAAGGTTTGCGCGCAACCCAATACCTTGTGCCGTCCACCTGAAATCGGATCATCCGCTGAGGCGGCAAAGCTGAGCGCCATGTCGTAGAGCGGGGTCAGCCCGCCTGCCTGTTTCTTGCGCTGGATCAGGAAGGCAGCGTCGCGATAATGCAGGAACGCCATGTCGGTCTGGCGCGTGGCAGCGGCCAAAGCAGCAGTGCCTTCATGCCCCGAACTGCCGATTGAATAGAAAGTCTTGCCCTTTGATCGCCTTGCCCAGAGATCGAGGTGGCGCGACATGATCTGGGTGTCGAACAGGTCGACCAATTTATGTACAGGCGGGATAGGTTGAGGCTGATTGCTACGCGCTGAGGGTAAATCGCCTGCAAGCACGCGCCTGGCAAAGCCTTCATCGATTATCGTCGGACGGTCAAACATTATGTGCGATTAGAGCGGTTTGGAACAGGATGGAACTAAAAACAAATCCCCTCCCCTTGCGAGGAGCAGCCGTCCAAAGGACGGTGGGGAGGGCAGTTTGCATTCCCCCTCCGTCAGCCGCTACGCGGCTGCCACCTCCCCAACGGGGAGGACTCAGCCTGCTACCACAGCCCCCGCCGCAACCAGTGCCTCAATTTCATCCGCGCCCAACCCTGCCTCGCTCAGCACATCGGCATAGTCCGCACCTTTGCCGGGAATCGGGAAAGCATCCGCTTGCGGTTGGCTGGCAAGCCTTGGCGCGATTTGCGGGTGCAGCCATTTGCCATCCTTCACCACCGCTTTGCGCGCGGCGTTGGCCGGATGATCGGCCGCCTCGACATAATCGAGCACAGGGGTGACGCAGGCATCGGTCAGCGCAAACACAGCCTCCAACTCATCGCGGGTTTTGCTGGCAAACACTTCCTCCAGCATCTTGTGCTGCTTTGCCCAGTGCGACCGATCATGCTGCAGCCCATAGGCCTCTGCATCGATCGGCAACCGCTCCATCATTGCCGCAAAAAATTGCGGTTCGATACAGCCGACCGCCATGAACTTGCCGTCCTTGGTCGCATAGCAGCGATAGAAAGGCGCCGCGCCATCGAGCAGATTGCCCTCACGCGCCGCCTGCCACAGCCCCTGCCCCGCCATGCCATGGACAAAGCTCATCAGGCTATGCGTGCCGTCGACGATCGCGGCGTCGACAACCGTGCCCTTGCCCGTCGCCGCGCGCTCGATCAGCGCGGTCAGGATGCCGGTGACCAGAAACATACTGCCCCCGCCAAAGTCGCCGACCATATTAAGCGGCGGCACCGGTGGCCGGCCCGCGCTGCCAATGGCGTTGAGCACGCCCGTCATCCCGATATAGTTGATGTCATGCCCCGCCATCTGGCTCCAGGGGCCGGACTGGCCCCAGCCGGTCATTCGGCCATAGACCAGCCGCGGGTTGACCGCATGGCAGGCTTCTGGCCCGACGCCCATCCGTTCGGTAACACCGGGGCGCAAGCCTTCGATCAGCACATCCACGCTGGCGACCATTTTCAGGAGAGCGTCCACCGCCTCAGGCTTCTTCAGATCGAGGATGATCGAACGTTTGCCGCGCCCATCGACTGCCTTGGGCATTGCCGGGCCGGGCCGATCGACCACGATCACATCCGCGCCATAGTCGGAAAGCAGCTGCCCCGCATAAGGGCCGGGGCCGATACCTGCCAGTTCGATCACCTTGATGCCGTTCAGCGAGCCGGGGCGGGTGGGCATGCTCATTCTCCGTTTAATCGTGTGATTAAATCGGATTAGGGTGAATGGTTTGCAGCGGCAAGAGGGTTTTGGTTTTTGAGATCGAGCTAATTTGATTTCACGCAGAGGCGCAGAGGTTCGCAGAGATCGCAGAGAGAAAGCATCTGCGTCGAAGCCGCTTGCAAACTGCCCATATAGTCGAAATTTCGATCTTGGATGAAGGAATGAGCCTTCGGCTCGAGAAATCTCTCTGCATCCTCTGCGGACCTCTGCGCCTCTGCGCGAAACCAAAAAAACTACCGGTTTCTTCTGCCCTCAATGAGCGCATCCACCACACTCGGATCGGCCAGCGTCGAGATATCCCCCAAGGCCCCAAAATCATTCTCCGCAATCTTACGCAATATCCGCCGCATGATCTTGCCCGAACGGGTTTTGGGCAGCGCGGGGGTGAAATGGATATGGTCGGGCGAAGCAATCGGTCCGATCTCTTGCCGCACCTGCATGCGCAACTCGCCCTCCAGGGCCTCGCTATGCTCCTCACCCGCATTCAGCGTGACATAGCAGTAGATGCCCTGCCCCTTGATCTCATGCGGGAAGCCGACAACTGCGGCCTCGGCCACCGTGTCGTGCAGCACCAGCGCGCTTTCGACCTCGGCGGTACCCATGCGGTGGCCGGATACGTTGATGACATCATCAACGCGACCGGTAATCCACCAATAATTATCGGCATCCCTACGGCAGCCATCGCCGGTGAAATATTTGCCCTTATAGGTCGAAAAATAGGTTTGTACGAAGCGGTCATGGTCGCCATAGACGGTGCGCGCCTGCCCCGGCCAGCTGTGCGTTAAGCACAGATTACCCGATACATCGCCGCGATCATCGCCAATCTCGGCAATCACCTGGCCGTCCGCATCGACCAGTTGCGGGCGGATGCCGAAAAAAGGCCGCCCCGCGCTGCCGGGTTTCATACCATGCGCGCCGGGGAGCGTGGTGATCATTACCCCGCCGGTCTCGGTCTGCCACCAGGTATCGACTATGGGCAGTTTCCCCTCGCCCACAGTTGCATGATACCAGCGCCATGCCTCCGGGTTGATCGGCTCGCCGACGGTGCCGAGCAGGCGCAACGACGCGCGCGATCGCGCCTTTACCGGGCCATCACCATCGCGCATCAAGGCGCGCAAAGCTGTAGGGGCTGTGTAGAATATATTGACCTTATGCCGATCGATAATGTCCCAGAACCGCCCGCTGTCGGGATAGCTGGGAATGCCTTCAAAGATCAGGCTGGTGCCGCCATTTTGCAAGGGTCCGTAGACGACGTAAGAGTGCCCGGTCACCCAGCCGATATCGGCCGAGCAGAAGAAAACCTCGCCAGGCTTGTAGTCGAAAACATAGTGAAAGGTCGTCGCTGTCCACACCGAATAGCCGCCGGTCGTGTGCAGCACGCCTTTGGGTTTGCCGGTGCTGCCGCTGGTGTAGAGGATGAATAGCGGGTCTTCGGCATTCATGGGCTCGCACGGGCAGTCGGCAGGCACATCTGCTGCATATTCATGGTACCAGTGGTCGCGGCGCGGATCCATGTTCACGGGGTCGCCGGTATGCTCGATCACCAGCACGCCTTCGACACCCGCCACCCGATCAAGCGCGGCATCGACATTGGCCTTTAACGGCACAGGCTTCCCCCCGCGCACCCCGGCATCGGCGCAGATCACGAAACGGCTGGCGCAATCCTCGATCCTTCCGGCGAGCGCTTCCGGCGAAAAGCCGCCAAACACAACCGAATGGATCGCCCCAATCCGCGCGCAAGCGAGCATAGCGACAGCGCCCTCGACTACCATCGGCATATAAATGGTCACTCGGTCACCCTTGGCCACGCCCATCTTCTTCAGGGCATTCGCCATGCGGATCACCTCGTCCCGCAGTTCGGCATAGCTAATGCGGCGCGCGGGCTTCGATGGCTCATCGGGTTCAAAGATGAAAGCGATTGTCTCGCCTCGGCCAGCCGCAACATGGCGATCGACCGCGTTATGACACAGGTTTAGAACGCCATCTTCATACCATTTGATGCTGACCGGATCATAGGACCAATTGCCAATTTTTGAGGGTGGCGTGAACCAGTCGATCCGCTTCGCCTGCTCAGCCCAAAACGCATCGGGGTCGGCGACACTGGCGGCGTACATCCGGTCATAATCAGCCGCGCTGCAATGCGTGTCTTGGGTTGCATTGTCGGGGACGGGGAACCAATCCTGATGCTCGCTCACTTGCTCTCTCCATGTTTGCGGCTTATCCTCGGTGCCAGCATTGGTGGAGTAAGTCCGGTGATTCAAGGGTAAACAACAGAGGGGACCGACCTCTCAACTCAACACTGTCATGCTGAACCTGTTTCAGGATGACAATGTTTTCTATTCCAATGAATTGCCAAGGACCCACAGATGCCCAAACTCCAGAACAGATCCGCCCTTGTCACCGGAGGCGCCCGTGGGATCGGCGAGGCCATCGCTCGCTGCTTCGCCCGTGAAGGCGCGCATGTGATCGTCACCGATATTGATGCTGAAAACGGGGAGCGCGTCGCTTGCGAAATCGGTGGCAGTTTCTTCGAACTCGACGTCGCCTCCGAAGAAGGCTGGAACCGCCTTGCCGCCGTGCACCCGCAAATGGACATCGTCGTGAACAATGCCGGCATCACCGGCTTTGAGGACTCCCCGGGCCCGCACGATCCCGAACATGCAAGCCTTGCCGAATGGCGCCGCGTGCATGCAGTCAATCTCGACGGAACCTTCCTCGGCTGTCGCTATGCGATTGGCGCGATGAAGGCGAAGGGGGCGGGTGCAATCATCAATATGTCGTCACGTTCGGGGTTGGTCGGCATTCCAGGGGCCGCGGCCTATGCCTCATCGAAAGCGGCGATCCGCAACCACACAAAATCGGTCGCGTTGTATTGCGCACAGCAGGGTTGGAAAATCCGCTGCAACTCGATCCATCCGGCCGCAATCCTGACACCGATGTGGGAGGCGCTGATCGGGGATGGCCCGGACCGCGAAGCCCGCATGGCCGCGATGGTTGCCGATACGCCGATGAAGCGATTCGGCACCGTTGAGGAGGTTGCGGCACTCGCACTGCTCCTTGCCTCAGACGATGCCGCCTATATGACCGGCAGCGAGCTGTATCTGGACGGCGGGTTGCTGGCGGGGAGTGCGGCTTCGCCGGGGGATTGAAAAAGGGCGGGGAGATAACACCCCGCCCTGTATTTCATTCCTATGCTTGGGACGGCATCATTCCATGCGCTTGGTGTAGCATTCCTCAAGCGCCTTTTCCTGCTTCTTCGCAGGCATCGAACGCGCAGCGATCTTGCACTTACCGATTTCGGTCTTCTCTTCGGCTGCCTTCATGGCGGCGTCGGAATCGAACGAGCTGGCAAGCTGCCCATTAGGCGCAAAAGGCACATCCTGCGCCAGTTGCGACATCAACTCACGACCGGCCGGAAGCCGCGCACGCTTTCCAGTGATAAAACCCGCAAAGACGCCAACGGCGATAATGCCGACACCGGTTGCAACAGTATTGCCCTCACCCTCTTGCCGAAAGTTGCCAATTACCGGAATTTTCTTGCCGTTCAGGTCGATATTCGTCAGCGCAAATTCGAGTTTGCCGGATTTGCCAAAAGCGCCCTTGCCCGTGCGCCAAGTAATTTCTCCGTTAGCCGGAGTTCCGCGAGGAATGACGACTTTATCGCCTATCTTCACATCGTTTATAACGGTTAACTTGAAAATATCGCCTTCTTCATGTGTACTGCTGTTCACTTCCTCTGTTACCGCGAGCGTAATCGGCATTCCGGAATTCAACATAAGATTTTCCAACGGTTTCACCTCAATCGGTGCCGGAGCCGTTTCAACCATTGCAGGAGCCGCTTCTGCTGCAGGAACGGTCTCGCTCGATTGTGCGGATACCATCGAAGCAAACGCGATAGTACTTGCTGCGCACATAATGCGCGCAAACTTCATTTTTTTCATGGGCCACCCCCTGTATTCGCTGGAAGACCCAGCAAGTACAGGGATAGTCGGCAAGCCGGGGCTGTCAAGAAATGACTAACTCAAAACAGTGTAAAAAAGACTGTAAAAATTAGTCAACATCCTCAACTGCAACCGCCTCGCCAGTCACGCGCTGCGCCAAGGCGGCTGCAATGAAATCGTCGATATCCCCATCCAGTACGTCATTTGGCGTCGGCGAAGTCACACCTGTACGCAGGTCCTTCACCATCTGGTATGGCTGCAAGACATAGCTTCGAATCTGGTGGCCCCAGCCAATTTCGGTTTTCGCCGCATACTCACCCGACGCGACTTCCTCACGCTTGCGCAGTTCGGCTTCGTAAAGCCGCGCCTTCAGCATGCCCATCGCGGTCGCGCGGTTCTTGTGCTGGCTGCGATCGTTTTGGCTGGCGACGACAATGCCGGTCGGCTTGTGGGTGATGCGCACCGCAGAGTCGGTGGTATTGACATGCTGCCCGCCCGCGCCCGACGCGCGATAAGTATCGATCTTCAGATCACCTTCGTTGATCTCAATCTCGATATTGTCGTCGATCACCGGATAGACCCAGACGCTCGAGAAACTCGTGTGCCGCTTTGCCGCGCTATCATAAGGCGAAATCCGTACCAGCCGGTGCACGCCGCTTTCGGTCTTGGCATAGCCATAGGCATTCTCGCCCTTGATCTGCATAGTTGCCGACTTGATCCCGGCCTGATCGCCCGCCTGATAGTCGACCATCTCAACCTTGTAGCCGCGCTGTTCGGCCCAGCGATAATACATGCGCTGCAGCATTTCGGCCCAGTCCTGGCTCTCGGTGCCGCCGGCACCCGCATGGATTTCGATAAAGGTATCGTTGCCGTCCGCCTCGCCCGAAAGCAGCGCGGAAACCTTGTCCTTGTCCGCACGATCCGCAAGGGCTTTCAACGATGCGACGCCCTCTTCGGCCAGCCCCTCATCGCCTTCCATTTCGGCGAGTTCGATCAGTTCGACCGTACCTGTCTTGTCGGCGTCGATCTCTCGCACCGTTGCGATCGCGCTTTCAAGCCGACGCCGTTCGCGCATAACTTCTTCGGCCTTTTTGGGATTGTCCCACAGCTTCGGATCCTCGACACGCGCGTTCAGCTCATCGAGACGGCGCAGCGCGCGATCCCAATCGAGCGACATTTTGACAAGGTCGAGCGCGGCATCGATCCGGTCGACAAGACTTTGCGCATCGGCGCGCATGAGGAAACTCCAACGGTTAGAATTTAAGGAGCGGCCTTTAGCGGAAAGCCTTTCAGAGTCAAAGGAGGCAAAGAATAATGTCACCCAACGCACCAAAGACCCAACGACCTTCTCTCCACAACAAACCTTCGTCACCCCCGCGAAGGCGGGGGTCCATCTCCTGAATGGCAGGTTTAAACGGCCAACCAGTTAGAAACCGCAAGAGCGGGAGATGGATTCCCGCCTTCGCGGGAATGACGAAGGCTAGTCGTTAAGGGCGCCGTCTGCGTTGGGCCGTTGGTGCGTTGGGTGACATAAAAATCAGTCTGCCCGTCGCGTCACCTCCGTCCACAGCCCGGCTCCGCCTAGCTTCGCCGTCATCGTGCCCAGCACCCCTGCCCAATAGGCGTCATTGCCATGATCCGAGCGCCAGTCGAGCAAAGGCCCGGTCAGCTCGTGCAGGTCATATTCGCGGGTGAAGCCGATCGCGCCATGAACCTGGTGCGCGATGGGGACGGCAATGCCGATCGCCTTGTTGGTGCGCAGCTTGGCGCAGGCAATTTCGAATAAGGCGGCTTCGGTATCGCCATCGGTCCGATCAAGCGCTGCTGCTGCCGCTGCGCCTGCAACATTTACCGCCGCTGCCTCAGTCGCGAAAATGGCCAGCACCTGCTGCACCGCCTGGAACTTTGCCAGCGGCTTGCCGAATTGCTGGCGTGTGTTCACATGCTCGATACTCATCGCAAGCGCCGCATCGAGCGCACCAGCCGCCTGCGCCACGCGAATGAAGGCGCCTTGTGGTCTTGAGATATCGCCGCCGACAATGAGTTGGCCGACCGGCAGATGCGGTACTTTCGCGCCTGCGAGCCGAAGCACGGCAAAGACATCGCCCCAGTCGCCGCCAAAATCGGGGGTTAGCAGCTGACCGAAACCGGCCTCTTCGATCAAATCTATCGCTAGAGTTCCGTTCGTGTCGAGCGAAGACGGTAACTTGGCCGCTTCGGCAAAGACCGCCTCGGCGGTGTCGCATAACAAGGCGCGTTGCTCGCTCATCTGAGGCCCAGCCCTCGCGCGATAATTCCCCGGATAATCTCGCGCGTGCCGCCGCGCAGCGAGAAGCTGGGAGCGGCGATGAGAAGCGCGCGCATCAGCCGAGCGAGATCGTCGTCGCGCTTAGAGGGACAATCGACCAAAGCCTGCACCCGCTGCGGCAGTGCCTGTTCAAAACTGTTGCCCAGATCCTTGACCATAGAGGCCTCGACCATCGGGTCCTCCCCCGCCGCAAGCTTGGCCGCAGTAGACATCGACATTTGCCGCAGTGTCCACAGCTCTGCCGTCAGTTCGCCGATCAAGCCGCGCAATTGCGGCTCCGGCGCTGGTCCGGCCGCATCGATCAGCGCGGTCATCAGCACATGGCTGGATAGGTAACGTTCGGGGCCAGACCGCTCCAAGGCCAGCTCCGCCGTCGCCTGTGCCCAGCCCTGCCCGCGCATCCCGACCAGCGCCCATTCTGGCAACAGCACATCGTCGAAAAACACCTCGTTGAAATGATGGTCGCCGCCCATATCAATGATGGGGCGGACGGTAACGCCGGGCGCATCCATCGGAATCAGGAATTGCGAGAGGCCCGCATTGCGCTCGCTGCCCTCTTCACTGCGCACCAAGGCCAGCATGACATGCGAAAGATGCGCACCCGAGGTCCAGATCTTCTGTCCCGATATCCGCCAGCCCTCTGCCGTAAGCCGCGCCGAGGTGCGCACTGCTGCCAGATCGGAGCCCGCGCCCGGCTCCGACAGCCCGATGCAAGCGTAGAGTTCTCCGCTGCACATCCCCGGCAGATAGGTAGCCTTCGCCTCTTTGCTGCCATAGCGTAGGATCAGCGGCGCGGTCTGCCGGTCGGCGATCCAGTGCGCCCCGACAGGCGCGCCCGCTGCAAGCAGTTCCTCGATCACCACATAGCGTTCGAGCGGATGGCGGCCATGCCCGCCGACTTCCCTGGGCAAGGTCAACCCGAGGAACCCTGCTGCGCCTAACGCACGGGAGAATTCGGAATCGTCCACCACCCAGCAATTGGGCACTCTCAGCTTTGCCTTATGCTGCGCGAGGAAAGCGCGCACTTTGCTCCGCAACGCCGCGACATCCCCGGGCGGGTCGAAGGGGTAGATGGTGAAGCTGGGTTGCATATTGCCAGTTTAACGCAGGTTATGCCAGAAATGAAACACTTAAACCCCTCTCTTTTAGGGGAGAGGCTTAAGATGAAGCTACCCCCTAGGC
>JBOFLS010000128.1:0-12845 GCA_051657985.1 Sphingorhabdus sp.
CGGAGGCCGGGGTCCATCACCGAAACCATCGGTTCACCCAAACGGTCAGAATGAACCTGACCGTCAGGAGATGGACCCCGGACTCCGCCGGGGTGACGAAGCGGAAGGGATGCAAAGGATTTCGAAAACGCTTCCACCCCATGACAATCATGTCCAGGCACCGGCAGCACGGTGATGCTTGCCAGCTTATCCCTCAGCGGGGCGATGATTGCGGCTGGGTCCTTGTTGGCAAGCATCCCGGTGATCAGGTGGATGCGCCGCTCGTCGCCTGAAAAATGCGTGGCTATGGCGTTGCCTGCGTCCACATTATGCCCGCCGTCAAGCCAAACCTCAGCGCCACTTGGCAAAAGATCGGTCAGTGGCCCGGGACCAAGCCGCTGCATCCGTGCAGGCCAGCGCGCCCATTCCATCGCGGCGGCAAGCGCGCTTTCGGGGATGGCAACCACGTTTTGATGCCGTAGCATGGCTATGGCGAGCGCGGCGTTATCCGCCTGATGCGATCCGGCCATGCGGGGCAGGGGCAGGTCTAATCCGCCTTTTTCGTCTCTGTAACGCAAACGGCCCTGATAGATAGCGACGTCCCAGCTACCACCGTCACGGCTGCATAGACTCGCGTCCGCGCGCATAACCTGTTTGGCGATCTCCAACATTGTTGAAAGGCGATATTTCTGACAAACCAGCGGTACGCCTTTTTTAGCGATACCGGCCTTTTCAAAGGCGATTCGATCTAGCGGAGGCATATCGGGAATGCCTTCTTCGTGAGCGAGCAAAAAGCCTTCATGATCGATCCCCAAAGATGCGATACCGCATACCGCAGGCTTGGCGATAATATTGGTTGCATCCAATCTTCCGCCCAGACCAACTTCGATGATGCATGCGTCCGCCGGAGTGCGCGAAAAAGCGAGAAAGGCGGCGGCGGTCGTCACCTCGAAAAAGCTCGCCATCATTCCTTCGGCATGATCGAGCACTTCGGAAAGCAGCGCCGCCAGCATGTCGTCCTCGATCAGCTTGCCCGCGATCCTGATCCGCTCGTTAAAGCGTACCAGATGCGGGCTGGTATAGACATGCGCCGTCAGCCCCGCCGCCTCGATTGCGCTGCGCAGGAAAGCGCAGGTCGATCCCTTGCCGTTGGTGCCCGCGACATGAAACACCGGTGGCAGTTTGTCTTGCGGATTGCCCAGCCGCGCGCATAGTGCATTGATGCGCTCTAGACCCAGCACATCGCGGCCCGGCGACAGCGCGGCAAGCCGGTCGAGCTGGGTTTGGACGGCGGGAGAATCTGAATGGGCATGATCAGGCATGGCTGGATGGGTAAACTACACTTTATGTTTTCCGTCACCCTGAACTTGTTTCAGGGTCCATCGTGCTTCTTAACCCGTTGGGTGCGGCTGAAGAATGGATGCTGAAACAAGTTCAGCATGACGAGCGGACGGGATTGGAACGTTATGGCTCAAGCCGCCTTCTTTCCCACCATCAAATAGTCGATCAGCCGCGCCAGCGTTGTCTTCAACGCATGCCGGTGCGTCACCATGTCGATCATCCCGTGCGCCAGAAGATATTCGGCGCGCTGGAAGCCTTCGGGCAGTTTCTCGCGGATCGTCTGTTCGATCACCCTCTGCCCGGCAAAGCCGATCAGCGCGCCAGGTTCGGCAATCTGGATGTCGCCGAGCATTGCATAGCTGGCGGTGACGCCGCCGGTGGTCGGATCGGTCAGCACGACGATATAAGGCAGACCCGCCTCACGCAGCATCTGGATTGCCACGGTCGAACGCGGCATCTGCATCAGCGAGAGTATCCCCTCCTGCATCCGCGCCCCGCCAGCCGCGGTAAAGATGATATAGGGGCATTTCTTGTCGAGCGCTTCCTGCGCCGCCGCCACAAAGGCCTCGCCCACCGCCATGCCCATCGATCCGCCCATGAAGGCGAAGTCCTGTACGCTGACCACCGCTGCATGGCCGTCGATGGTGCCATGGCCGCTGATCATCGCATCCTGTTCGCCTGTGGCTGCCCGGGCGGCCTTGATCCGGTCGGGATATTTCTTGGTATCCTTGAACTTCAGGGGATCGTCGACGACCCTCGGCATGGGCAGCACACGTAGGCTCCCCTCATCGAAAATCGCGGCAAAGCGTTCCGCCGGGCCTATACGCCCATGATGATCGCATTTGGGGCAGACCGACTGGTTCTCCTCATATTCCTTGAGGAAAATCATCGACTGGCAGCCCTTGCATTTGTGCCAGAGCGTTTCCGCGGTCTCGCGCTTGGCGATGAAGGGAATGGCATTGCGGACGCGGGTGACCCAGTTCATTTTATACCCTTACTCCCAATTCCGTTCGCTCGACACGAACGGGTCTTTATGTTCGTGCCGAGATAATGGCCTGCTTTAGCGATGCCACATAATCGCGCACCGCACCAGCAGCAGCATGCCCATGCTGCGCAACCAGTTCGACGATAGCAGAACCCACCACAACGCCATCGGCTACCTTGGCAATAGCAGCGGCCTGTTCGGGCGTGCGCACGCCAAAGCCCACCGCGACGGGCAGGTCGGTCGCGGCTTTCAGGCGGGCGACGGCATCCTCGATGCTGGCTTGCGCGGCCTGTTGCTTGCCCGTGATGCCGGCGACCGAGACATAATAGAGAAAGCCGCTTGAGCCATCGAGGATCGCGGGCAGGCGCGCGGCATCGCTGGTGGGGGTGGCGAGGCGGATCAGGTCAATGCCTGCACCGCGTAGGGCTGGGCCAAGCTCGGGGTCTTCCTCGGGCGGGATGTCGACGCAGATCACACCATCGACGCCTGCCTTGACGCATTCTGCGGCAAACCAGTCCGCGCCCCGGATCGTCATCGGATTGGCATAGCCCATCAGCACTAATGGCGTGTCGGGATGTTTAGCGCGGAAGGCGGTGGCGATCGCAAAGATATCCGCCGTGGTCGTGCCTGCCGCCAGACTGCGGATATTGGCCGCCTGGATCGCGGGGCCATCGGCCATCGGATCGGTGAAGGGCATGCCCAATTCGATCACATCCGCCCCGCCTGCGACGAGCGCGTCGAGATTCGCGGCGGTGTCACCATCGCCTGCGGTGATGAAGGTGACGAGGGCGGGGTGGGCTTTGGTGAAGGCTGAGGAGAGGCGGGTCATCGATCTTCCAGCCTTTTTGTCGATATCAAAAATAATACTACTACCGTGATGATAATATACATGGTCCACGCACCAATTATTAATTTCCAATAACCCTCAGTTATTTCACCATGTCTGTAGTAGGAAAATAAGCTAAAGATAACAGGAATAAGAGGAAATGCGAGAATTTCTTTAATAATTCGACTTTTCTTCATATTTCCGTCCCCAAAGCCTCAGCTACGGTGAAAATATCCTTGTCCCCACGCCCGCACAGATTGGCAAGGATGATGGCCTCCCGGTCCATCTTCACCGCCTCGCGCGCCACCGCTGCAATCGCGTGCGACGGCTCAAGCGCAGGAATGATGCCTTCGGTGCGGCACAACAGCTGGAACGCGTCCAGCGCCTCGGTATCGGTCACGCTGTCATAGCGCACGCGGCCGATTTCCTTCAGCCAGCTATGCTCCGGCCCGATACCGGGATAGTCGAGGCCCGCGCTGATCGAGTGCGCCTCGGCGATCTGGCCGTCCGCGTCCTGTAACAAATATGTCTTGTTCCCATGCAATATACCGGGCACCCCCCCCGCGAGAGAGGCGGCGTGGCGCTTTTCCAGCCCATGCCCCGCCGCCTCGATCCCAAGCATTTCGACGTCCGAATCGTCGAGGAAAGGGTGGAACAGCCCGATGGCGTTCGATCCACCACCGATGGCCGCCACCAGCATATCGGGCAGGCGACCGGTGCGGGCCAGCATCTGCGCGCGCGCTTCCTTGCCGATCACGCTCTGAAAATCGCGGACCAGTTCGGGGTAAGGGTGCGGGCCGGCGGCGGTGCCGATGATGTAGAAAGTGTCATGCACATTGGCGACCCAATCGCGCAGGCCTTCATTCATCGCGTCTTTCAGCGTACCTGCGCCGCTGGTGACCGGAATAACTTCCGCACCCAACAAACGCATGCGAAACACATTGGGCTGCTGCCGTTCGATATCCTTTGCGCCCATATAGATGAAGCACGGCAGCCCGAACCGTGCGCAGACGGTTGCAGTGGCGACGCCATGTTGGCCCGCGCCGGTCTCCGCGATGATCCGCGTCTTGCCCATGCGGATCGCGAGCAGGATCTGGCCGATGCAATTGTTGATTTTGTGCGCGCCGGTGTGATTCAGTTCGTCGCGCTTGAACCAGATCTGCGCGCCTTTGCCTACCGCGGCGTCTTTGCGCAGCTCCTCGGTCAATCGTTCGGCATAATATAGAGGGCTGGGGCGGCCGACATAATGTTCGAGCAGATCGTCGAACTGGGCCTGAAAAGCCGGATCGGCCTGGCTGCTGCGGTATTCGCGTTCCAGATCGAGCACCAGCGGCATCAGCGTTTCGGCTACATAGCGGCCGCCGAATTGGCCGAAATGGCCTCGGTCGTCGGGCTGGTTGCGGAAGGAGTTGAGTGCTGTGCTCATAATATCGTTACATCCGTTCGCCCTGAGTAGCTGCCGAGCGTTAGCGAGGTGGCGTATCGAAGGGTCCTTCGATACGGGCCTTCGCCAAGGCTCAGTCCCTACTCAGGACGAACGGTTAGGCGGAGGAATATTCCCGCACCGCTTTGCAGAACCGGGCGATCTTGTCCACATCCTTGATGCCGGGCGCGGATTCAACGCCCGAGGAGGTGTCGACCATCGGGGCGCCGGTCGCCTTCAAGGCTTCACCCACATTGTCGGGCGTCAACCCGCCCGCAAGTCCCCAGGGCAGCCGGTGTTCGAACTGGCGGAGCAGCGACCAGTCGAACCGCGTTCCAGTGCCGCCGGGCAGGGTTTGCGCTGGGGCATCAAAAAGCAATCTGTCCGCTGCCCCGACGAAGCGATCCGATTTCAGCAATATTTCCCGATTTTTAACCCCTAGCGCCTTCCACACCTCGACCTTCATCGTCTCCTTGACGCATTGCAGCCATTCCGGCGTCTCGGTGCCGTGAAACTGAACGATATGCGGACGGATGACCTCGATTGCACGCTGCGTATCGTCGGCCTCGGCATTGACCAGCAAGATGACGACCTTCAGACTGGATGGCGTGCGCATCCGAAGGGCTGCCGCCTGTTCCAGCGATACATAGCGCGGGCTTGGCGCATACAGGTTGAGCCCGATATGCGTTGCGCCCGCCTTCGCGGCAGCATCGATTTCAGCTTCGGTCTTGAGGCCGCAGATTTTAATTTGAGCCATCGCTATTTACCCACTAACTTCGTCATTTCCGCGAAGGCGGGAATCCATCACCCGCCTATGAAATTTATTCCTCAGGTGATGGACCCCCGCTTTTGCGGGGGTGACGAACGTGAGGGTCGAGGAGTAGGAGAAGCTAGGTTGTATCAAAATTAAGCTCAGGCCGTGGCGAGAATGGTGGTTTTTCGTGACCCGGAGCGCAGCGTACTTCAGGTACGTGAGCACCGGAAGCACGGAAAAGTGCCATTTGCAGACCGGCATCAGTTGAATGTCGATACAACCTAAAGCGTCCCCACAATCGCTCGTGCTGCCACATCCGGGTCCTCGGCCTTGGTGATCGGTCGCCCGATCACCAGTACGCTTGCGCCATCGTCGCGGGCTTGGCGAGGGGTTACGGTCCGTTTCTGGTCAGCGCTGTTGCCGCCCGTTGGCCGAAGGCCGGGCACGACGAAAAAGCCGTCCTTCCAGCTTTTGCGGACTGCCTTCACTTCATGGCCCGAACAGACGATGCCATCAAGCCCCGCATCCTGGGCAAGCGCTGCCAGCCGGGCAACTTGCGCATCGGGATTGTCAGAGATGCCGACCCGATTGAGATCGTGATCGTCGAGACTGGTCAACACCGTTACCGCAACAACCTTGGTGTTGATGCCTGCTGCGGCCTTTGCATCCTCCATCATCGCGCGTCCGCCGCCGGCATGGATCGTGACGATGGCAGGCTCCAGCACGTTGATCGCCTGCATCGCTTTCGCCACGGTGTTGGGAATATCATGCAATTTGAGATCGAGGAAAATCGGCAAGCCCAGTTTCTGCATCTCATGCACGCCGTGATGGCCGTTTGCGCAAAAAAATTCCAGGCCCAGCTTCACCCCGCCGACATGCGCCTTGATCCGACGCGTCAGATCGAGCGCGTCTTCAAGGCGGGGCGTGTCGATTGCGACGTAAAGCGGGTTCATACGGTTTGCTCCTTTGAAGCTAAGGGCAAATTCATCGCCATCGTTCGCGCGCCGCTTTCAAGCGTGGCGATCCGACGGTTGAGACGATAACGCATTATCCGATGCCAGAACCATAAAGGCAGGAAGCCGAGCAAGAAACTGGCGCCGATCAAGGCAGGCAACTTGCTGTCGAGCCAGAGCCCGTTCCAAAGTCTTACCGATACCGGTTGCCAGTTGTTGATGGCAAAGATAACGAAACCGACCAGGAAAATCACCCAAAACAATGTTTTCAGGAATGACATGCGCGGCTTCTCCTTGAGCTGTTTGCTGGAAGCTTAAGGGAAGAGGCGAATCTATTCCAGCCCCATTCCGCTCGTCGGCCCGGCCGCCGGGGTTGACGGATCAGCCAAATACCCGTTCGAAAATCGTGTCCACATGCTTTAGATGATAGCCGAGATCGAATTTCTCCTCGATCTGCTCGGGCGATAACGCTGCAGCAACATCCGCGTCATCCTTCAACAGTTCGAGCAAGGATAGGGCTCCATCCGACTCCCAGACCTTCATCGCATTGCGTTGCACCAGATGATAGGCATCCTCACGACTGACACCAGCCTGTGTCAGCGCCAGTAACACGCGCTGCGAGTGAACGAGGCCGCCCATCTTGTCCAAATTCTTTTGCATGCGTTCCGGATAGATCAGCAACTTGTCAACCACCCCGGTTAATCGGGCAAGCGCGAAATCCAGCGTAATTGTGGCATCAGGGCCAATATAGCGCTCGACCGAACTATGGCTGATATCGCGTTCGTGCCAAAGCGCGACATTCTCCATCGCGGGCATCGCATAGCTGCGCACCATACGGGCAAGCCCGGTGAGATTCTCAGTCAGGACCGGATTGCGCTTGTGCGGCATTGCCGAACTGCCCTTTTGGCCAGGGGAGAAATATTCTTCCGCTTCCAACACCTCGGTACGCTGCAAATGGCGAATTTCGACGGCAAGGCGTTCGATCGAGGATGCGATCACGCCAAGTGTAGCAAAGAACATGGCGTGCCGGTCGCGTGGAATCACCTGTGTCGAAACGGGTTCAACCGACAGGCCGAGCTTGGCTGCCACATGTTCCTCGACCTGTGGATCGATATTGGCAAAGGTGCCCACTGCCCCCGAAATCGCACAGGTGGCGATATCCTTGCGCGCCGCCACCAGCCGTTCCTTGCAGCGGGTAAATTCGGCGTAGGCTTCCGCCATTTTCAGGCCGAAGGTTACGGGTTCGGCGTGAATGCCGTGGCTACGGCCGATGCAGGGGGTCATCTTATACTCGAAGGCACGGCGCTTGATGGCTTCCAACAGTGCATCGAGATCGGCAAGGAGTATGTCCGATGCCCGCGTCAGCTGGACTGAAAGACAGGTGTCCAGAACATCGGAAGAGGTCATCCCCTGATGCATGAAGCGCGCCTCATCGCCGACCTGCTCGGCCACCCAAGTCAGGAAGGCGATCACATCATGCTTGGTCACCGCCTCGATCGCGTCAATTGCGGCAACATCGATTGCGGGATCGGTTGCCCACCATTTCCACAGCGCATCCGCCGCAGACTGCGGCACCACGCCTAAATTGGCCAGCGCCTCGGTCGCGTGCGCCTCAATCTCGAACCAGATTTTCAGCCGCGCTTCGGGTTCCCAGATCGCAGTCATTTCGGGGCGGGCGTAGCGGGGGACCATGGTGGATTTCCTGTCGGCTGAATAGAGTCGCGGCGCGCCTAGCAGACGCGCCGCGGATGGTCAAAAATGACGCGGATAATCAGTGTGTCAGCAATCTCCAATACGCTTTGCTGTCATCTTCATCCCCATCTTGCCCGTCTCACCGGTAGGAAGTCCTTCAAAGCTGAAATCAATGTCCATCGTAATGCTTTCGCTTTCAGCCTTTCCTTTGACAAGCGTCGTGACATTGCCCATCTGCGTTCCGGTGCATTTGAGTTCAAAATCCACGGTGTCGTCAGTGCTGTTATCGCGTGTGGTATTGCATTGACCGCCCATTCCCTTGGTCATTCCCTGGGACATTTCTTTCCAGTCGCCTTTATCGGCGCCACCGAAGCATTGCTCGCCACCCGCTTGTGCGGCGAATGCCGTCTTCATTTGCGCTTCGGCTTGCGTTCTCAGTTCCGGCGTAATACCAGGCATTTCAAGTTTCGTCAGCTCAACCTCTGGCTTGTATTTGCCCTTGCGTGGTTTTTCGTCCGCACCGCTGCAGCCGCCAACTATTAACGCGCCCATAGCCGCGGCAAGCATCATTTTCGATTTCATAAAACGCCTTCCTGAAACACTTGTTGGAAAATTCCCCCTAGGGGCAATTAGCGGCAAAGCAAGCAATAACCGGGGATAAATACGCATTACCCCTTGGCTAGGTGAATCCAGCGCATTATCGGCACCTTGTAATGGCTGAAAGCACCGATACCGATATCCCATCCGAAGATCCGTTCGATCAGATCGTCAACGCGCCATTCGACGCGGCGATGTCCGAACGCTATCTGATCTACGCGATGTCGACGATTACCGCGCGGTCGCTGCCCGATCTGCGCGACGGGCTAAAGCCGGTGCACCGGCGGCTATTATGGGCGATGCGGCAGCTGAAGCTCGATCCGGCAAGTGGCTATAAAAAATGCGCGCGTGTCGTCGGCGATGTCATCGGCAAATACCATCCGCATGGCGATGCTTCGGTCTATGATGCGATGGTGCGTCTGGCACAGACATTCTCTCTGCGTTATCCGTTGGTCGACGGGCAGGGCAATTTTGGAAATATCGATGGCGATAATGCAGCCGCCTATCGCTATACCGAAGCCCGGCTGACCAAGACCGCGATCGAGCTGATGCAGGGGCTCGATGAAAATGCCGCCGATTTCCGCCCGACCTATAATGGCGAGGATGAAGAGCCTGAGGTCATGCCCGGGCTGTTCCCCAATCTGCTGGCTAATGGTGCCAGTGGGATCGCGGTTGGGATGGCAACGAGCATCCCCTCGCACAACGCGGCCGAGGTGATCGATGCGGCAATGCTGCTCATCGACGAACCCAGGGCGACGCATGAGCAGCTGATGCAGATCGTGCAGGGTCCCGATTTCGCTACTGGCGGCGTGCTGGTCGATAGCCTGGAGACGATCAGTGCGGCTTATGCCAGCGGGCGCGGTGCCTTACGGGTGCGGGCGCGTTTTCATTCGGATGCCAAGGATGCCGCCGATCGCGATGCCGGGATCGAGCGTTTGCCAGGCGGGACCTGGCAGCTTGTGGTCACCGAAATTCCGTATCAGGTGCAAAAGGGCAAGCTGATCGAACAGATCGCGCAGCTGATTGCCGACAAGAAGCTCCCCATTCTGGAAGATGTCCGCGACGAATCCGATGCCGAAATCCGCATCGTGCTGGTGCCCAAAAGCCGTAACGTCGATCCTGAGGATCTAAAAAACGCGCTGTTCCGCCTGACCGATCTGGAAACCCGCTTCGGCCTCAACATGAATGTCCTTGATGCCAATCGCGTACCCAAGGTGATGGGGCTGGGCGAGGTGCTGCGCGAATGGCTGACGCATCAGATCGAAGTGCTGGTCCGCCGTTCGCAACATCGGCTGGAAAAGATCGACGCGCGGCTGGAGCTGCTCGACGGCTATATCATCGCCTATCTCAACCTCGACCGGATCATCGAAATCATTCGTACCGAGGATGAGCCCAAGCCGATCATGATGGTGGAGTTTCAACTGACCGACCGGCAGGCCGAGGCGATCCTCAACATGCGGCTGCGTTCGCTTCGCAAGCTGGAGGAGATGGAGCTGCGCCGCGAGCGCGACGGTTTGCTTAAAGAGCGCGAAGAGCTGGTCAAGTTGATCGAAAGCCCGGCGCGGCAAAGGACAAGACTGAAGAAAGATCTGACCAAATTACGCGCCGGTTATGCCGAAGACACGGAACTGGGTCGCAGACGCACTTCGTTGATCGAGGCGGCCCCTGCGCGCGAAATCGCTCTGGAGGCTTTTATAGAGCGCGAGCCGGTAACGGTGATCCTGTCCAAACGGGGTTGGATCAAGGCAATGAAGGGCCATGCCGATTTGTCGGCAAAGGCTGATTACAAGTTCAAGGAAGGCGATGCGCTGGCGCAGGTCTTTCACGCGCAGACGACCGACAAGATCCTGGTGGCGACTTCCAATGGCCGGTTCTACACCATCGGTGCCGACAAGCTGCCCGGCGCGCGGGGCTTTGGTGAACCGCTGGGGACAATGATCGATATCGAGGCAGGGAACGACATATTGAAGCTGCTGCCTGTCTTCCCCGGCGGACGTATGCTGCTGGCTGCCTCCAGCGGCAAGGGCTTTCTATGCAAGATGGAAGACGTTGTCGCTGAAACGCGCAAGGGTCGCGGCGTAGTGACGACGAAGCCTGGGGTGCGGCTGAAGGTCGTGCGTATGGCCCCGCCCGCGACCGAGGATGAACTGGCGCGCAAAGACCAATATGTCGCAGTCGTCGGGGACAACCGCAAGCTGGTGGTCTTCCCTCTGATCGAGATTCTTGAAATGGCAAAGGGTCAGGGCGTCACACTGCAACGTTATAAGGATGGCGGTCTATCCGATGCGATCTGCTTTTCCTTGAGCGAAGGCCTTAGCTGGACAATGGGTGGAGAGGGGAACCGTACCCGAACCGAAACCGATCTGTCCCAGTGGCGTGTGGCCCGCGGCGCTGCCGGACGGTTGCCACCACAGGGCTTTCCCAGGAATAACAGATTTGATTAATATTGGGGAACGTTTGCGTTAACCAATCATTTGCTTTGTCTCATAAGGCAAATTTTTACACCTTTGCATTATAGCTGCCAATATGAGGATGTGGGACAACAGAGAATTTACCCACGGGTCGCCAGCCTCTCTGACATCAAAACTGGTTCAGAGGACCGCACCCGAAGGTGAAGCCGCAAGTCATGAATGGCTGACCTCACTACCTATTGCCGCGGCCATTTACCGTACCGACATCAGCGGCGTAAAGCGGATCGCTACCAATTGGCAATTCGATTATCTGGCGTTGCAGCGTGCATTGGAAGCGGGTCTCGATCCAAGCTATTTCAACGACTTGATTCTTGAAATGGCGGCCAGCGAACGTGCAACACATTTCGAACGCTGGCGCTCTCTTGATCGTGTGCAGCCACTCGATATAGAAATCAGCGCCGCCTGTTTTGGCAACGATGCCAGCCATGTCTTGGTGTCGATCGTGGATCGTACTTCGGAAGTTCAAGGTAAGGTCAATCTTCGCCGTGAGATGATGAACGATAGCCTGACGGGCTTTGCGAATCGCATCGGTTTTGAAGAGCGTATTAGCGATTCGGTCGAAGCCATGGGCGACACGGGAAGCAAGAACCGTTTTGCGCTAATTGTTTTCGATCTTGCCCGGTTCAGCCGGATCAACGAGTCGGTTGGCGTTCTGGCAGGCGACGAACTGATCATAACGGTTGCCAAACGGCTTACTTCAAAACTGCGTGGCAATGAAATTATCGGACGGTTGGGCGGTAATGAATTCGCCCTTTATGCCGAGGTGCAAAGCGATATCGGCGCTGCGTCGATCGCCAGCCGCGTTACGCAGGCATTCGATGATCCATGCAAGCTTTCCAATCTTGAAATTCAGATTGAGTGTGCGGTTGCAGCGGCTTTGGGAGATCCGGCGTCGGATGATCCTATGGACGTCTTGCGGCATGCACAAATTGCTTTGAAGCGTGCAAAGCAGACGAAAAAGTTCGAGATGTTTTCCGCCGATAAACTCGACCGAGCACGGCAGCGTTTTTCATTGGAAACCGATCTGCGACGGGCGCTGGAGCGTGATGAACTCGATCTGCATTTTCAGCCGCTGATCGATCTGGAAAGCGGTGAAATTAATGGTTTCGAAGCGCTTGCACGGTGGAACCATCCAACCGTTGGTGCTATTTCGCCACTCGATTTTATTCCAGTAGCCGAAGAATGCGGATTGATCGTGCCTTTGGGGCGTTGGGCACTTGACAAGGCAGCCCGGACGATCGCCGGTTGGGAACGCGAACTTGGTCCATTGCCGATTAAGATCTCGGTCAATCTTTCGGCGGTGCAGATTTTGCGCGACGACGTGCCGGCGGCCGTTGAAAAGGCGCTTGGCGATGCTGGGATTGATGGCAGCCGCCTGATGCTTGAACTTACCGAAAGCGCATTTGTCGACGATCCCGAAGGCGCACGTAAGGTTCTGGAAAAGTTAAAGGCGCTCAATGCCAGTGTGGCGATGGACGACTTCGGTACCGGCTATTCGAACCTTGCCTATCTGCAAAAACTGCCGATCGATGTGCTGAAGATCGACCGCAGTTTTGTTTCCAACATGCTTGTCAATCGGGACAACCGGGCGATCGTCAGCACGATCCTTTCCCTGGCATCGGCGCTGAATATGAAGACGACTGCAGAGGGGATAGAGTGCGAGGCGGTGTCTCTGGAATTGAAAGGACTAGGCTGTACCAACGGCCAAGGCTATTATTTCGCACGGCCCCTGGCTGCCAAAGATGCCTATAATTTTCTAGCGTCCGGCAAGGCAAGCGAAACCAGCTGATCGGCAATCTCCTGCGTGCGTGCACGATCGGGAAA
>JBOFLS010000129.1:0-5795 GCA_051657985.1 Sphingorhabdus sp.
GGCCTCCAACGCGAACGATGCGGTGCTCGATTACCTGACCGACTGGAACGAGATCCTCTGGCAGGTCTATCCCGATTATGCGCCGACGGGTGCGGGGAATTTGCTGGGTGCAGCGGCCCCTATCGACCAGGCGTTCATCATGCAGATGCTGATCCCGGCGTTCGAGGCGCGGGGGTGGACGTTCGATCCTTCGACGGGTGAGGGCACGGGGCTCGACATTCGCGGGGTGGCGCACGCGCTGTCGGTGAACGAGGAGCGGATCATCACCCACGGTGCGGAGGCGCTGAGCGTGGGTGGCACGGCAGGCAGCGACTATTTCTACATGACCGGCGGCCCTTCGACAGGCTCAGGGTCGTCGGAACAAACATATAGTGGCGGCAATGGCGCGGATTATTATTTCGTCGGGGGCAATAGCGGCAATGATGTGATCCGCGACCAGGATACGGGCGGCGACGACGAGCTGCGCTTCACCGCGGTCGACAGCCAGCATGTGAAGGCAAGGCGCGACGGGCAGGATTTGGTCCTCGAGGTGCGCGCTCCTTCGACAGGCTCAGGACTGGGCGAGTTGCTGAACACGGTGCGGCTGACCGACCAGTTTTTGGGCGAACTCAATCCGACGGTGCTAAAGGGCACGCAGCGCGTGCAGGCGGAATCGGGCGTCAACCAGATCGTCTTTTCCGACGGGGTAATCTGGGACCGGTTCCGCATGGCGATGCAGGTTGCCGATCCGCGCGACACGCGCGACAAATATGTAGGTTCGGGTTCGGGCGATGTGCTCTGGGGCGGCAAAGAGAACGACATTCTGGAGGGTGGCGCCGGCGGCGACATCTATATCTTCCAGCGCGGCGACGGCAGCGATGTGATTTCGGAGCGTGGCAGCTTCGCGCTCGGCCCTGTCAAGGCAGGGCTCGATTTCCTCAGCTTCCGCGGCGATATCAGCGCCGACGACCTGCACTTGCGCCGCGATGGCAACGGTACCACGCTGTACATCACCATCCTCGACAAGCAGGGCAACCCAACCAGCGATACGATCGAGATCGAGGATTATTTCGGCGGTATTTCGCTGGGCCTGGGCGCATTTGGCGGCCTGCTCGGCAGCAGCGACGGGCTCGACTATGTCTCGCCCAACCTGATCGAGCGCTTCATCTTCGACGATGGAACCAGCCTCGAATTCACGCAAATTGCCGAACGCGTGCTGGCCAATGCCAAGACCGTGGGCGACGATGCGATCTATGGCTTTATCAGCGAAAACACCTTGGATGGCGGTGCAGGCAACGATACACTGATCGGCGGCAAGAGCGACGATACCTATATTTTCGGTCGCGGCTATGGGCAGGATGTCATTGAGGACAATGGCCCCGCGCACGGCTTGTTCGACCCGCCGCAGAACGATGTGCTGAAGTTCATCGACGATATCCGCTGGACCGACCTCGACTATCTGCGTACCGGCAAGAGCGACACGCTGACGCTGCGCGTCAAGGGCAGCAACGATCAGGTGACGCTCAGGGATTTCCTCGAGGCGATCCCCTTTATCGGCTATGTCAACGCGATCGAGACCGTCCAGTTCGGCGACGGTACCAAATGGAGCTACCTCCAGCTGCTCCAGCGTTTCGTCGATGTTGCCGAAACCGCGGGCAACGATATCGTCTATGGCTTTGAGGGGATTGCCGACACCTTCCGCGGCGGCGCGGGCAACGACCGGCTCGAAGGGCTAACGGGCGGCGACACCTATTATTTCGCAGCCGGCAGCGGCAACGATACCGTGTTCGACACGGGCGGTTCGGACAGGATTATTTTTTCAAAGCTGAACTTGGCCGACGTCAAAATCTCGCGCACGGCGCTTGACCTGGTTTTCACTATCAAGACAATAGACGCGGAAACAGGGGAGGAAACGTACGAGCGGCTGATCGTCGAAGGTCAGTATATCCGCGACGGCGCGCAATATGCGGCGGTCGAAATTTTTGAATTTCGCGATCAGGAAATCTATTTTACCGATCTCAACCCTGAAGATATTGCGCTCGACCATGTCACCGGCGGAGCGACAAATGGCGCCGACATCATCACCGGCTCCAACTTCGGCGAAATCATCGATGGTCGGGCTGGCGATGATCAGATGATCGGCGGCGATGGCGGTGATACCTATATTTGGGATGTTGGCTACGGCAAAGACGTAATCGAAGACAAGCAAGTCCGTGCTCATTGGGGCGATCGAAAAGGTGCGCGCGTCGCTGTCGACGATGTTATCGAGTTCGGTGCCGATATCCGATACAAGAACGACAAAAATATCAAATTTACTCCTGTCGGCACCAATGGTTGGGATTTGCTGATCACGGTCGACGGCCGTCCCGACAGCACATTGATCATTCGGAACCAGTTCAAAGACATCGATAGCGGAATAGAGACTTTTCGGTTTGCCGACGGCACGATCCTGAACGCCGGCAATATTGAGCTGGAAGCGAAAGTCTCAAACGCCAACCGCGGCAATAATGACATATTCGCGCCCGAACCGCTCGATGGCAAGCAGGGCAATGACAAGCTTCATGGCGGCAGCGGTGCCGACACTTATACTTTCACCACAGGCTATGATTTCGATACAATTTTCGAAAAGGCCAATCAGCCTGGCGTTATCGACGAGATCATCTTCGGCGCTTCGGTAAAGCGCGAAAACCTGATTGTAACGCGAAATGGCGATGACCTCGTCATCGACCTCGGCAATGCCAAAGATGTCGTTACAATCATAGGCGGACTTGCATCGACCGGGATTGAGGAATTCCACTTTGCCGACGGCACCGCCCTGACGCTGAGCGACCTGATCGATACGATGCTGGTCGGCGGCGAGTCAGACGACCGGCTGGTCGGCTTCGACAATCGCAACGATATGATCGCGGGCGACCGAGGTTCCGATTCCCTTGAGGGCGGCACGGGCGATGACAGCTATAAATTCGGCATCGGTGACGGTTATGACAGCGTCAGCGACACTGGCGGCGTTGACAAAATCCTGTTCGGTGCAGGCGTCACCAAGGAAGAAGTGCGCTTCGACAATATCGATGGCGATCTTGTAATTTCGCTGAGCACCGGCACCGACAAGCTGGCGATCCTTGGCGGCTACAAGACACGGCCGGTCGAGTCTTTTGTCTTCGCCGATGGCCAGACGCTGTCGCTCAGTGAAGTGCGCGGCATCATCCTGTCGCAGGCGCCAAATAGCGGGCAGGACCGCATCGACATTCGCGAGTTGGAGAGCGACGCGATCGTCGCGCCCGGCCAGGGCAATGACCGGGTGCTGATGGCCAATGATGCGACCATGGTCTTTAATTCGGGCGACGGGATCGATCGCATCGAAATGCCTTCGGGCGTGACCACTGCAACTGTGGAACTTCCCGATTTTGGCATCGCCGATGCCGTCTTCCGGCCGTTGGCGCGCGATAGCGCAGATATTGCCATTATCTTCCCGGCAACGGGTGACCAGTTGATCCTTATGGGTGCGATGCAGGGCGGTGCGGTGCCGCTGTTGCAGTTTGCCGATGGGCAGACGGTCGATGCGAACAGCCTCGCGCAGCGCATCGTAGACGGCCAGGCAAGCGATAGCGATGATCTGATCATCGGATCGCAGCTTGCACAGACGATCACGCCAGGTGCGGGCAATGATTATGCCCATGGTTCGGGCGGAAACGATACTTACATTTTCAGCCGCGGCGATGGCCAGGACGTTATTGAGGACGCCAATGGCGCAGACGATGTCTTGCGGATCAAGGGCTATGCCCGGGCCGATCTGCAGGTCAGTTTCTCGCCCGACTTGAGCGAAACCGAAATCCGCTTTGTCGGCAGCGATGACCGGATCGCATTGCGCCACAGCGTGTCGGGCAGCAACATCGTCCATGCGGTGGATCGCATTCGCTTCGACGATGAATCCACCCTTAGCCTGGCCGATTTGCTTGCCAGCTGGCGCGGACAGGGAAGCGATCGCAACGAACACCTGACCGGAACGGCGGCAGGCGAGATATTTGTGCCCGGTAAGGGCGATGATGTGATTGTCGGCAATGGCGGTGCCGATGTCATCCGGTTCAACCGTGGCGATGGACATGACCGGATAGAAAGCAATGGAACGGCGGACGGGCTGGCTATTGTCGAGTTCGGCGCCCAGATCCTGTTGGAAGACGTCTCGGCCAAGCGGGATAGCGATGGCAACATCATCCTGACGATTGCAGGCGGCGACGACCGCCTGACCTTGGTCGATCCCGTTTCCGACAGCGACGGCATCATTGCCGCGCTGAAATTTGCCGATGGTCGGCAGTGGAAGCTGACCGATATAACGCTGTCGATCCTGGAAACCGATGGCGACGACCATATCGTCATTCCCGCCAATGCAACCAATGCGGGCGGGGGATCCGGGGTCGAGGCCTTTGGCGGCGCCGGCAATGACTGGATCGAAACCGGCAAGGGCAACGACATCGTCACCGGCGGCAAGGGCAACGACTTGCTGGAAGGCAATAGCGGCGCAGATACCTATTATTTTGCCCGGGGTGACGGGCAGGACGTCATTTTCGATGTCGAAGAGAGCCTCCCTGGCAACGTCGACAAATTGCGCTTCGGGCCCGGAATCCGTCCAGAGGATATCCGTTTCCTTGTCGTAGGCCCGGTCGATCTGGTGATCGGCATCGCCGGCGGCGACGATCGGCTGACGATCAGAAACTTCTTTGTCTCCGCCGGCAGCGGCAGGGACTATGCGGTGGAATCCTTTGTCTTTGCCGACGGGGCCAGTTGGTCGCTTGCCGATATCTATGCCAATGCCGCGAAGGGCGGCAATGGCGCGGACAGCATCGATTTTGGAACCGCACTCGATATCCCGGCAAGCTTTGTCGGTGGTACTGGCGATGATGAACTTGCTGGCGGCCTCGGCGATACGGTCTATCTGTTCAATCGCGGCGACGGACGCGACATTATCCGGGAATCTTCTTCGTCTGCCTCCATAGACACGCTGCGTTTCGGCGCAGGGATTGTCGCTGCCAATGTCGTGGTTACGCAGGATGGGGCCGATCTTGTCATTCGCTTTATCGGATCGCAGGACCAGATCACGCTCGCCGGGCAGGCGTCGGCGGCGCACGCGCCGATCAACAAGGTCGAGTTTGCCGATGGATCCAGCTGGACTTCTGCACAATTGACGGCGCGGATCGTTTCAGGCGACGCCGCCGAGCGTTTGCTATACCCGATCGCTGCAAACGCAAACCCGTTTGCAGACCCGATCTTCCAGACGCAGGGCGGGGGGCAGTCGATAGACGGTATTGCCGTCGATGCGGCAAAGGCGCCGCAAACATTTCCCGGCACGGCAGGCCGAGACGTCTACCGCCTTTTCGTGCCGCTGCACGCGGATGGAACCTCTACCACCGTCATATCTTCGTTCCAGACGGGCGATACCGGCGATGTGCTTGATATTCGGCTCGCCGCTGGATTGCCGGGTTCGCTTGCAACGCGTCAGCAGGGTACAGATACCCTTGTTTATTTCGTGCCGGATAAGACTCAGGCTGAAAATTTCGGTCCGCCCCGATTACTTGCTCGGCTGACCAGCGTTTCGGCAACTGCGCTGACCAGCGGCAATTTCAATGGTGCGCCTTTTGTTTCGGGTAATGACCGGACGGTTAATGGCGATGCTGCCGCCAATATTCTTATTAGCGGTATGGGCAACGATCAGCTTGAAGGACAAGGCGGCAATGATGTTTACCGTTTTGGTCGGGGGGACGGTCAGGACGCGATTTGGGACGGCGTTCCCGGTTATTGGGGCCAATTCGAGGATGGCGGCG